>JBEAZM010000051.1:0-11858 GCA_041170125.1 Actinomycetota bacterium | reverse complement strand
CGCCGCATGATTCGCCGCAAAACGTAACCTCGACCCTCATTTCCCGGGACAACACCATCTGCAATTAAAAATGCACAGGTTCGTACGTGGTCAGCAACAACGCGCAAACCAACATCCGTCTTTTCGGACTGTCCGTACTTCACCCCTGAGAGAAGGCTGGCTTTGTCCAGAATGATTCGAGTAGTGTCAATTTCGTAAATGTTGTCGACACCTTGTAACAAGGCGGCCATACGTTCAAGGCCCATGCCAGTGTCGATATTTTTTGCTGGCAATTCACCGTTGATTGGATAGTTTTCTTTGCCTGGACCTTCGCCACGCTCAAATTGCATGAAAACGAGATTCCAAACTTCCAGATATCTATCCTCATCTGCAATCGGGCCACCCTCGCGACCATGCTCAGGGCCTCGGTCGTAGTAGATTTCAGAGCAAGGTCCGCAAGGGCCTGGGACACCCATACTCCAGAAATTATCGACCATACCGCGACGTTGAATCCGGTCTTTTGGAACACCAACCTGCTTATGCCAGAGCTCTTCCGCTTCGTCGTCGTCTTCATAAACCGTCACCCAAAGTTTGTCTTCAGGAAATCCGTAGCCGCCATCAGCTGTTGAGGCTGTCAGCAATTCCCAAGCCATAGGAATTGCACCCTCTTTAAAGTAATCACCAAACGAGAAATTGCCACACATTTGGAAAAATGACGCATGTCGAGTGGTTTTTCCCACTTCTTCAATGTCGAGGGTTCGTACAACTTTCTGAACCGAAGTTGCAGTTTTGTAGGGCGGAACCGCTTCACCTAAGAAATAAGGCTTGAATGGAACCATCCCAGCGTTCACGAAAAGCAGAGTTGGATCATCCAACAGCAGTGAAGCTGAAGGAACGACCGTGTGCCCACGCTCTTCGAAAAAACTGAGGAATCGGCGCCGGATTTCGGCTGACTCCATAACGGCCTCCTAGTTAAATGCGGAAATTCAAGGGCAGACCCTACCTAAGTGGTTCGCAAGATTTTCTTTATCTCTTGCCAAATTGATTTGAATCGAGATTCAGCACCGTGCTCGCTGGGCTGGTAATACTCTTGCTGGGCGATTGCCTCGGGCAAATAATTAAAAGCGGCAATGCCAGCCGGTAAATCATGTGGGTACTGATACCCAACCCCATGTCCGATAGCCGAGGCACCTTTGTAGTGAGAATCTCGCAACTCGGCTGGCGGGCTTCCCCAGTTGCCAGCCTTGATATCGGCACGAGCTGCGGCGATTGCAGTGGTTACAGCATTACTCTTGGGAGCAAGTGCACAATAAATCGTGGCATGCGCCAAAGTTAAGCCAGCTTCAGGCATCCCAATCTGACTGACAGCCTGCATGGCGTTCATAGCAACCACAAGTGCCATCGAATCAGCCATTCCAATGTCTTCCGAGGCCAAAATAACAATTCGACGGGCAATGAATCGAGGATCTTCGCCACTCTCGATTAGTCGCGCTAAGTAGTGCAGGGCCGCATCTACGTCTGAGCCTCGCATCGATTTAATGAAGGCACTAGCAACGTCGTAGTGCGCGTCACCTGCCCGATCAAAATTCAGTAGGGCGGTTCCCGCCGCTGCATTAACGGCTGAATCATCAATCACAGCGGAATTTGAATCAGCAACTCCAGCCGCCGCTTCAAGCAAAGTCAAAGCTCCGCGAGCATCGCCACGAGCTAACTTTGCAATCAGTTTGATTGCGGAATCATTAGCCTGAATCTCGGAGTTGAGACCGCGGGCATCGGTTAAAGCTCGGTTTAGTAATTCAATTAAATCCGAATCTGCAAGTTCTTGTAAGCGCACAACAACTGATCGCGAGAGCAGCGGAGCAATGATTGCAAAGTTCGGATTTTCGGTCGTTGCTGCGACCAGAATCACCCATCCGTTTTCGACAGCTGGTAACAGAGCATCTTGTTGGGATTTACTGAAACGATGAACTTCGTCGATGAATAAAACTGTTTGACGGCCGTAAGTGTTTAAAAATTGTTTTGCTTCATCAATAGTCTCGCGAAGTTCTTTCACCCCAGCCGAAATTGCTGAAAGTTGAGCAAAGCGACGATTCTCCGATTGGCCCAACAACATTGCGATTGTGGTTTTGCCGGTTCCTGGCGGACCCCAAAGAATCACACTCACAGCGGCGCTCTCGCCCGTTAATAATCGAGCTAAAGGGCTTCCAGATTTCAGAACGTCTTTTTGCCCTACCAAATCTGACACATTTTGCGGCCGCATCCTGACAGCAAGTGGCGCGGTCTGCGGAGACAGTTTCCCCATTTTCTCAGCCAATCCTGATTGAACTGATTATTTTCTCGGAAGTTTTGGCATCGCTAATGAAACAGGTATCAGAACAGCGCAGCCAAAAGACCGAAAGCGTGGATTTGGTGAGATCAGCCGCAGCCCGGATTTTTATACTTTGTGTGACACCACCAAAATCCCAAGCGAGTTCTTGTTGTAAAAAGTAAATGTCTGTTGAAGTGTTTACTAAATTCAGCCTTACCTCGAGACCATCGCCAGCAACTTTTGAATTCACGGCCAAAACAACGTCTTTCAAATTTTCCGGATTCTCAGAAAGTGCAGCAACCTCTTCTGTAAAGAGCGGGCGCGTAAACGTGACAGCTTGCATTCGCTGCGGCGGCGTGTTTGAGAACAAATCTGCAGCATCAATGTTTGGGCTTGTTGCCCACGCCCGCAAATCCATGGTCGCTTCAGTAATCGCATCACTAGGCGTGGCTGTTAACCACGAAGTTTGAGCCGCATTTAGTCCGTTAACGTCCAAGGAATACCAGGTATTCGGAATCTCAAAACTAATTAGCGGGGTCGAATCATTTGGTTGTGAGCAGCCAGCGATAGCCAGTGCGCTAATCAGCGCCGTGGCTATCGCTCGCCGCCCCATGAACATCAGACTTCGACTTTTACTTCGGGCTTAAAGTCGATTCCAGCTTCTTTGCGCTGTGCACCTGTGATTTCGGTTGGAGCTCCAGTCAAAGGATCATGGCCGCCACCTGTTTTAGGAAATGCGATTACTTCCCGAATGTTTGGCACGCCAGCTAGCAACATCACAACCCGATCAAGGCCGAATGCAATACCGCCATGTGGCGGCGGTCCGAACTTGAATGCCTCGAGCAAAAATCCAAACTTGTCCTCAGCCTCTTCTTTAGAAAGTCCAAGTAGGTTGAATACCCGTGACTGGACGTCGCCTCGATGAATACGAATCGAGCCACCGCCGATTTCATTGCCGTTCACAACCATGTCATAAGCCCAGGCAAGTGCTTTATCGGGCGCTGATTCGAAATTGTCAATCCATTCAGAGTTTGGAGACGTGAATGGGTGGTGCACTGCGGTCCAGCCTTTAGCGCCGCCATCAAGTTCAATTTCTTCGAACATTGGAGCGTCAATTACCCAAAGAAAGCTCCAGGCCGATTCGTCTATCAGGCCAACCCGTTTGCCCACCTCAAGTCGAGTGGCACCGAGCAGCGCCAATGCATCCGAGCGCTTGCCGGCTGCGAAGAAGACACAGTCGCCTGGCTCAGCTCCAGTTGCAGCTGCTAAGCCAGCTCTTTCTTCATCCGAGAGGTTCTTCGCAACTGGACCTCCCAATTCGCCGGTCTCACTGAAAGTTACATAAGCCAAACCTTTAGCACCACGCTGCTTTGCCCATTCCTGCCAGGCATCAAATGTTCGGCGAGGCTGGTCTGCGCCACCAGGCATCCGAACTGCCCCGACATGTTCTGACTGAAATACCCGGAATTCAGTCTTCGAGAAATACGAGGTCAAATCCACAAGTTCTAAACCAAATCGCAGATCCGGCTTGTCAGTGCCGTAACGGTTCATGGCATCGAAGTAGGTCATGCGTGGAATATCCCCAACTTGAACTCCAATTTCACCCCAAAGCGAGCGAACGATTGATTCACCAACCTGCAGCACATCTTCTTGCTCAACAAACGACATTTCAATGTCTAGCTGAGTGAACTCTGGTTGTCGGTCACCACGGAAATCCTCATCCCGATAACACCGGGCAATCTGGAAATAACGCTCCATACCGGCAACCATCAGAAGTTGCTTAAACAACTGTGGCGATTGTGGCAACGCGTACCAATTACCTGGTTTCAGTCGGGCCGGAACCAAAAAATCGCGAGCACCTTCAGGTGTGGACCGAGTGAGTGTCGGGGTTTCGATTTCCAAGAAATCGCGTTCGAGCAGGACATCGCGGCAAATCTGGTTTACTCGACTACGCAGCTTTATTGCTTTAGCTGGATTGCTCCGACGTAAATCTAGATAGCGCCACTTCAATCGGGCCTCGTCACCAACTTCGATTTGATCATCGATTGGAAATGGCAGCGGCGCAGATTCACTGAGTATGTCGACCACATCCGCCATAACTTCAATTTCACCAGTTGGGAGGTCTGGGTTTTCGTTACCGGCCGGACGTGCCAAAACTTCACCTTGCACTTTGATGCAAAACTCATTGCGCAATGCATGCGCAATCGCCTCGTCACGAATTACAACTTGAACTACGCCGGTGGTGTCTCGTAGGTCAATAAATGCCACTCCACCATGGTCTCGGCGCCGGGCAACCCACCCAGACAGCGTCACAGTTTCACCGGCATGACTTGCGCGAAGTTCGCCGGCTTTGTGGGTTCTGTAAACCACTATTTCTCCTCTAACTTGGTTTTTAAAACTTCGATTGCAGCAGTCGCTGCCACGGTTACTTGTTCAGAGCTTGCAAGATTTTTAATGGTGAAGGTGGCATCTCTAACTTCGTCCTCGCCAATAATCACCGCAAACTTTGCCCCAAACTTATCGGCAGACTTAAAGCTCGCTTTGAGGCCACGGTCACCAAAACTCATTTCATTGGAGATGGCATTTGCTCGCAATTCCCGATTAAGTGCTGCCGCAAGTCTTCGCGCTTCGGCACCAATTGGAATCACATACACATCGATGCGGTGCAATTCAGCGATTTTTAAACCTTCAGCTCGACAAGCGAGCAGAGTTCTGTCAGTACCAAGTCCGAAGCCGATTCCGGACATAGCGGCACCACCAAGAGATTGCATGAGCCCGTCGTAGCGGCCGCCGCCACCGATTCCAGATTGTGATCCCAACATCGGGTGGTCGAATTCAAATGTTGTCCGGTTGTAGTAGTCCAAGCCTCGAACCATCCGTGGCGCTTCCTCCCATTGCACCTGGTTGATTCGTAAAAATTCCCGAGTCTCGTTGTAATGCTCAACGCAGTCACTGCATAGATGCTCAATCTGAAGTGGCGCTTTTTCTAATTGCGCAATCACTTCTGCTCGCTTGTCATCTAGTACTCGCAACGGATTTAGTTGAGCTCGAGTTCTGGTTGCGTCATCCAAGTCGCAACCACTCAGAAAGGTCATAAGTTGTTCTCGATATGCCGGCCGACACTCGGCGCAACCAAGCGAATTAAGTTTGAGGGTATATTGCGACAAACCAAGATTTCGAAATCCTTCATCCGCTAGGGAAATCACTTCTGCATCTAATGCCGGGTCATCCGAGCCGATTGCTTCGATTCCAACCTGCTGCAACTGCCGGTAGCGACCGGCTTGTGGCCTTTCAGCTCGGAAGAAGGGTCCTGCATACCAAAGTTTGATTGGGAGTTGGCCACGATCGAGCGAGTGTTCAATCACCGCTCGCATCACACCGGCAGTACCTTCAGGCCGCAATGTGATTGAGCGATCCCCGCGGTCAGTAAATGTGAACATTTCTTTCGAAACCACATCGGTTGATTCCCCCACACCGCGGACATATAACGAGGTGTCCTCGTAGACCGGCAGCTCAATGTAGCCATAGCCTGCAAGACTCGCGGGAGCCGACAAGGCCGTTCGAACTGCTAAGAACTCAGCAGACTCTGGGGCGATGTACTCCGGTACGCCTTTAGGTGCAGAAATTTTTTGTGACATCAGTTTCCTTGCAAGGCTTTTAGATAGGGGTTCGATTTGATTTCGTTTTGAATCAAAGTATCAGGACCATGTCCACAGTGAACAATCGTCTCGGGAGCCAGTGTCAGTACTTTTTGCTGGAGCGTCTGAAGCATTTTTGTATGGTCACCTCCAGGCAAATCTGTGCGTCCAATCGACCCCTTGAAAAGCACATCTCCGCTAAAGATTCTCGGTTGTTCTGAAATCAACTCAAACATCACCGAACCTTCAGTGTGCCCAGGCGATGGCACAACACGAAATCTCAATCCTGCAATCTCTATTTCTACTGCTTCGCGCAAAATTTGTAATTTGGCAGGCTCTACGAATTCCGCTTTAAGCTGTTCAACCAAAGCAACACTTTGTGGACCAACTCCGGCCAGCGGATCAGCGAGGAGATGCCTGTCGCTTTCATGAATCAGAGCTGGAATTTCGTAGCCATCCGCTATAGGAGTCACCGACCACATGTGGTCAATATGTCCGTGGGTAAGGAGAACGGCTACAGGCTTTAACGAATTAGCCTCTAGCCGAGATTTCAGGATTTCTATTGAATCCAAACCCGGATCCACGATTACGCACTCTTGGCCCTTTGCGGATGCTGCAATCCAGCAGTTAGTCCCCCACGGACCAGCTGCGAAGCCCGATATGAGCATTAGCATCCCTTCAGATAGACGGTCTGAATTGATTGAGCGAATCAGCGAATAATAGCCACTAAAGGCGCCAAATAATTCCGCAATAGACTGCGCCCGTCATTTCGTTGCCTAAATAGGAGTCTCCGTGTCTTCAAACAGTCGCAGAGAGCGGGAAACGGCCAAACGCCAGTTAGCCAATTCATCCGCCACCCAAACTCGTTCTAACGTCCTACTGATTGCTTTTATTGCAACAGTTCTGGGTCTGATCGCTTGGATCTTGATTGGAAGCGGTGACAACAACACTGCTCAACCAACCCCTACGCCATCGCCCTCAGTTACGCCGACGTTATCCCTTTTGGATTACTGCGATGAAGCGCCGACACCGACCATGGACCCAGTTCAGTTTGAGGCTGCAGCGGATATGAAGCTGAATGCACCTCAGTTGTGGACCTTAGAAACCAACTGTGGTGAAATCGAAATTGAGCTATTCACTCAAAAAGCACCAATAACCGTGAACTCGATGGCGTTTTTGACTTCTGAGAACTGGCTCGACAACGTAGTTTGTCACCGACTCACGACTGCTGGTTTGTTTGTTATCCAATGTGGTGACCCAACCGCGACTGGAACCGGTGGCCCTGGCTACTCGATTCCTGAAGAAAATCTTCCTGAGGCGGAAACCAATAACTATCCGAAGGGCACTGTAGCCATGGCCCGCACAATGGAACCTGGCAGCGGCGGGTCTCAGTTCTTTATTGTTTATGACGACACCACACTCGGTGCTGACTACACAATTTTCGGGCAGGTAACTAAGGGCCTAGAAATCATCGAGGACATTGCCGCTAATGGCGTTTTCGGTGGCGGCACAGATGGAATTCCAGCGCAGCCAATTGGCTTTTTGAATGTATCAATTGAAAAGAAGGTTAACTAATGAGCTACGAGGTCAGTAACGATTTTGGTGGCGCAACTGCCGACGGTAGCGTTTTTGTAAAAACACCGAACGGTGATGTTGCGATTGGCCAGTACACCATTGGTACACCAGCCGAAGGTTTAGATTTTTTCGTCAAAAAATACGAAGGGCTCATTGCCGAGGCTGAGTTGGAGAAATCCCGCCTACAAAAAGGCCAAGGTCGAGTCGAAACCGCTCTTGAATTAGTGGAGCGACTTGAGACGCAACTTACATCTCCGAGTGTGGTTGGGGACTTGGCGAAACTTGCTGAAATCGCAGGCTCACTTCGCACGATTGCAAACGTCAAAGCAGCCGAAAGAGCTGCCGCCAAGAAGGCGTTACGTCAAGAAGCTCTAGTTAAACGGGAAGCAATCGCTGTCGAAGCCGAATCGCTCGCAAACTCCACAGCGTGGAAAGCCACAGCCGAAAAGTTTGCCGAATTGCTCGAACAGTGGAAAGCCCTTCCGCGAGGTGATCGTGATGCCGAACAAGCTATCTGGAAACGATTCTCCTCAGCTCGCCAAACCTTCGACCGAGCACGTCGAAACCACTTTGCCGAACTCTCTAAGAATAACTCTGCAGCTAAGTCAGCAAAATCGCAGATCGTAGAGACCGCTGAAGCTCTTGCGGATTCCACTGATTGGTTTGAAACCACAAACAAATTCCGAGACTTAATGTCCCAGTGGAAAGCTTCGCCACGTGGCAACCGAAAAGACGAAGATGCGCTGTGGAATCGTTTTCGTGCTGCACAAGAAAAATTCTTTGATGCCAAGCGAGCCGCCGATGCAATTAAAGACAAAGAGTTTGAAGGCAATCTTGAAGTCAAGCTCGCAATCTTGGTTGAAGCCGAAGCCTTGCTACCAATCACAAACATTGCTGCTGCGAAGTCGGCAATGCGAGAAATTAGCGAACGCTGGCACAAAGCTGGCCATGTGCCCCGGGCTGAATTGCCTAAGGTAGAGGCACGCTTAAAGAAAGTCGAAAAGGCTATTGCTGAAGCCGAAGCTGAAGAGTGGCGAAAGAACGATCCCAGCCGAAAGCAATTTGCATCCGAAACCGCAAATCGTTTCCAGGCAAGCATCGACAAAATCGAAGCTGAATTGGCTGCTGCTAAAGCTGCCAACTCGCCAAAAGTTAAGTCACTCGAAGAGCAGCTAACAAACGCAAAAGCGATGCTTGAGACACTCTTAAAGCACGCTTAACAAACCGATTACTTAGAGGGTGGGCCAGCAAACAGCTGACCCACCCTCTAAGTATTTAAACTCGGTAGCAGTCGTAAACGCCGTCGATTTGTCGGACACTCTGAATTAGAGAATTCAACTGCCTTGGATCCGACATCTCAAATGTGAATTTCGAAAGTGCAACTCGATCTTTCGTGGTCGTTACAGCCGCGCTGAGAATATTTACGTGCTGATCGCTGAGTGTTTTTGTCACATCAGAAAGAAGTCGTGATCGGTCTAGCGCTTCGATTTGGATATTGACTAAGAAAACACTCTTGTTGGTCGGATCCCAATCGACCTCTACCAATCTTTCAGGCTCGTTCGAAAGAGCCTTCACGTTCACACAATCCGAGCGATGTACTGAGACGCCACTGCCTCGAGTTACGTAACCAGCAATCTCGTCTCCTGGTACCGGCGTGCAGCACTTTGCTAGTTTGATCCAAACATCAGGCGCGCCCTTAACAATTACTCCTGCGTCAGAGTTCGGCAGCCCGCGGCGGGATTTTGAACTTGTTGGTACAACAGTTTCAGAAATATCTTCGAGAATTCCTTCGGCACCACCCTGGGCAGCCAGAAGTTTTTGGATAACAGCCGAAGCGCTAATTTTGCTTTCGCCAACAGCTGCGTAAAGTGCATTCAAATCGTTAAAACGCAAATCCAAAGCCAAAGCAGTCATGTTTGCGTTGGTCATAAGGCGTTGCAAAGGAAGCCCTTGCTTTCGCATCGACCGCAAGATTGCTTCCTTGCCTTGTTCCTCGGCATCTTCGCGGCGCTCTTTGGAATACCAGGCTCGAATCTTTGCCCGAGCTCGACCAGAAACTACGAAGTTGAGCCAGTCTCGACTTGGTGAGGCAGTATCTGCTTTAGAAGTAAAGACTTCGACCACATCTCCATTGACGAGTGCCGAATCTAACGGGACCAACTTTCCATTTACGCGCGCGCCTACACACCGGTGGCCAATTTCAGTGTGAACGGCGTACGCAAAATCCACGGGGGTGGATCCGATTGGTAGTCCCATCACGTCACCCTTTGGGGTGAAAACATAGACTTCTTTGGAAGTGAGGTCGTAACGCAACGAGTCTAAGAACTCGTCTGGATCTTCCGCTTCGCGTTGCCAATCCAACAACTGCCGCAACCACGAGAAGTCTTCACCTTGCTTGGTCTCAGCGTTCTGTTTGTAGCGCCAATGGGCTGCCACGCCGTACTCTGCTGAGCGATGCATCTCATGTGTACGAATTTGGAATTCAACTGGCCGACCGTGTGGACCAATGACGGTGGTGTGAAGTGACTGGTACATCGTGAATTTCGGCATCGCGATGTAATCCTTAAAGCGACCAGGCACCGGGTTCCAGCGGGCGTGAATTCGACCAAGAACTGCGTAGCACTCCCCTACTGTTTCGACCAGTACTCGAATACCGACAAGGTCGTAAATGTCATCCAGATCTCGACCCCGAACAATCATTTTTTGATAAACGCTGTAATAGTGCTTTGGCCGTCCAGTGATTGTGGCGACGATTCTGGCATCGGCTAAATCTTCCTCAACCGCACTCACAACTTCATTTAGTTGCTTTTGCCGCTCCGGAGCTTTCTGGTCAACCAATCGCACGATTTCGTCATAGCGTTTTGTGTTTAAATATTTAAAGGAGATGTCTTCGAGCTCGAACTTGATGGTGTTCATGCCAAGTCGATGGGCTAGCGGAGCATAAATTTCGAGGGTTTCTCGAGAAATCCGTTGCTGCTTATCAGCAGGCATTGCCTCCATAGTCCGCATGTTGTGTAGCCGATCGCAAAGTTTGATAACCAGCACGCGAATGTCTCGCGCCATGGCAACCACCATCTTGCGAACTGTCTCGGCCACACTAGCGTCGCCGTACTTCACCTTGTCTAACTTTGTGACACCATCAACCAGCGCAGCAACTTCTGGCCCAAAATCCTCCGTCAAAGAATCCAGCGTGTACTCGGTGTCTTCTACTGTGTCATGTAAAAAAGCTGCTTGCAACGTGGTCAACGTCATTCCCAAATCCGCCAAGATCTTGGTGACTGCGAGCGGATGAGTTATGTAGGGCTCGCCCGAGCGACGATTTTGGAAGCGGTGTAAGTAGGCAGCTTTTTCAAACGACTTTCGCAGTTGATCCACGTCACTCTTGGGATGAAAGCTTAAGAGCGTTTCAGCAATCTCATTAAAGTCAGCGTCAAGGGATGCGATTACAGCCTGATAATCGCCGCTGGCTTCGGGAACTGAAACTGTGGACACGCGATTACCTCCGAAGCTGAGTTTATTCGCTAATCACTCTCAATGAATGAACGCGGTGATTAGTTAATTTCTCAGCACCGTTCAAGAAGGCTAATTCGAGTACGAACCCGAGTCCAACAACCTCTGCACCTGTACGCGAAATCAATTCTGCGGTTGCAGCAGCTGTACCACCTGTCGCCAAGACATCGTCGATGATTAGCACTTTGGTACCAGGTGCCAAGTCGGCTTGGTGAATCTGCAATTCGGCCGTGCCATACTCAAGCTCATAAGAAGTCGAGTGAACGGCTCCTGGTAACTTTCCAGCTTTTCGAACTGCTAGAAATCCGACCCCAAGTTCGCGCGCTACCGACGTACCTACGATGAATCCACGGGCTTCCATTCCGGCGATAACATCGATTTCTACATCCGAAAATGCAGCAGCTAAATCGGCGCCAATTTCACGCAAGCCCTCGCCATCAGCCAATACGCCTGTGAGGTCCTGAAACATCACACCAGGGATTGGCCAGTCTGGGATTACGCGAAGAAGGCGATCTAGAGCACTCATTACTTTCCCTATCGCTTCGAGCGTGGAGTGTTACGGCGTGGCTGATTTCTCGGACCAGTTGGACGATTTGCAGAAACGGTTTCTGCCGCGTCCACACTTACTGCCTGAGCAGCGTCGCCAGCTCGTGAAGCAACGCGTTTTGCCAAGGCGATGACTTCAGGTTGCTTCTCCTTCAACTGTGCAAGCACAGGTGTAGCCACCGTGATTGAGGAGTAGGTGCCCGCCAGCATACCGACGAATAAAGCCAGTGCTAGGTCTCGCAGAGTTCCGGCGCCTAAAACACCAACACCAATCACCAAAATCGAAGCGACTGGCAGCAGTG
>JBEAZM010000050.1:0-10279 GCA_041170125.1 Actinomycetota bacterium | reverse complement strand
AAATCAACCAATCGCCAGTCAGACCTTCCACCCAGTTCAGATAGCGGACCCGCATGTGTTCGGGATGCCAGTTGAGTTGTTTGCCCCGCTCGAGCAACTCGTTTCGCAATTCCACATCGCGGCCGCCGTTGCGGATGTACCACTGTCTGGTGGTTACGATTTCGAGTGGTTTCTCACCTTTTTCAAAGAACTTGACTGGGTGAGTGATTGGCCGAATATCCCCAACCAAATCACCACTTGCAATCAGCATTTCAGCCATTTTTTCTTTAGCAGTGTGGCTGGTTGTGCCAGCGATTTCGGCGTAAGCAACTTTGCCAGATTCAGACTCAATCCATTCAGGTGTTTCACCAAGAATTCGGCCATCCCAACCAATAATCGGGCGAGTAGCCAGATTTAACTCGCGCCACCAAGTCACGTCGGTCGTATCACCGAATGTACAAATCATGGCAATGCCCGAGCCTTTTTCAGGATCCGCAAGTTTGTGCGCCATAACTGGCACCTCAACGCCGAAAATTGGCGTGGTTACCGTTTTGCCAAAAAGTGGTTGGTAGCGCTCATCATCTGGATGCGCCACGAGTGCAACACATGCGGCAAGCAACTCTGGACGGGTGGTTTCGATAAAGACTTTTTCATTGTTGTCTGAGCGGGTGAACCCAATCCGGTGATAGGCGCCGGGCCGCTCCCTATCTTCAAGTTCGGCCTGCGCGACCGCAGTTCGGAAAGTCACATCCCACAAGGTTGGGGCTTCTGACTGGTATGCCTCACCACGAGCGAGATTTCGCAAAAATGCTCGCTGACTTGCCGCCCGCGCATTGGAGTCGATTGTTTGGTAGGTGTGCTTCCAGTCAACCGAGATTCCAAGTCGCCGCCATAGTTCTTCAAACGCTTTTTCATCTTCGACAGTCAAACGTTCGCAGAGTTCAACAAAGTTTCGACGGGAAATTGCAATCTGGTCTTTACCGGGTTCGGCAGGAGGTTTAAAACTTGAGTCGTAGGGGAGGGCGGGATCGCATCGCACACCAAAGTAATTTTGCACTCGCCGTTCAGTAGGAAGGCCGTTGTCGTCCCATCCCATTGGGTAGAAAACGGTCTTTCCACTCATGCGCTGGAAGCGAGCGATGCAGTCAGTGTGGGTGTAACTGAAAACGTGGCCAACATGTAGCGAGCCCGAAACGGTTGGTGGCGGAGTGTCGATAGAAAAGACCTCGGATCGAGCGCGCGTCCGATCAAAGGCATACACCTGAGCGGCTTCCCAAGACTCAACGAATTTGTTCTCAACCCCATCAAGGGAGGGTTTCTCGGGCATGTTCGGGTAGGCAGTAGCTTCCATGGGAGCGGATTCTAGGTGGCGAACATTTTCCGCGTAGATTGCGCGCTGTGGATGCCAAAAATGACCCAGCTTTAGTGCTTGATTTTGAGAATTTGATCGCTTTTTTAAACTCCCGTGGCAATGAAGTAAAAATTGATCCGACATTGGATCGGGTGAGCTTGTTACTCGATATTTTGGGCAGCCCACACCTAGCTTTTGATGCCATCCACATAGCCGGAACAAACGGCAAAACCAGCACCAGCCGAATGGTCGAAGCATTGCTCAATGAGACCGGTCTCGCGGTTGGTCTGACCACGAGCCCGCACATGCATGATGTGCGAGAGCGGATTCGACTTTTTGGCGAATCCGTTTCGATGGAGGTTTTCGTTGAGACTTTTCAGGAATTGATTCCCTTTATCGAAATGGCTGAGGCAAGCATCGATGCCCAACTTTCTTACTTTGAAATAATGACAGCTTTGAGTTTCATGATTTTTGCCGAAGCTCCAGTTGCGGTTGGTGTGGTTGAAGTTGGACTCGGCGGCGAGTTAGACGCCACAAATGTCATCCAACCTTCGGTTGGAGTCATTACTCCAATCGGCCTGGATCACCAGCAGTATTTAGGCGACACCATTTACGAAATTGCCCAAGCAAAAGCGGGCATCATCAAACCCGGGATGACGGTTGTTGTTGCGAAACAACATCCGGAAGCTTTGCAAGTGATTCTCGAAAAAGCTGCGACTGAAGGCGCTCAGGTGCTACTCGAAGGACGCGATTACGAAGTGATTAATCGCCAGGTTGCGGTTGGCGGACAAAGCGTAAGTATTCGGGGCGTGGCAGGTATATATGAGGACGTGTTAGTTCCACTCTATGGTGAACACCAGGCTCAAAACGCTGCAACCGCGCTGGTTGCGGTCGAGGCATTCTTCGGTGCCGATGCCCAACAGCGAACGCTCGATCCAGATTTTGTCGGTGAAGGTTTTGCGAAAGTGACATCGCCAGGTCGTATGGAGGTTGTGCGTCGTGGACCTACGGTCTTGCTAGATGCGGCACACAATCCGCACGGCATGGCTGCGCTTTTGAATTCCTTGGAAGTGGAATTTAATTTTGATCGAAAAGTTTTCGTCTTAGCAGCTTTTGCCGACAAAGATGTAGCTGGGCTAGCCGCATTAGTTGAACCGGTTGCAGACCACATCATCTTGACCCAAGCCGATAATGATCGAGCATTAGCAGCAACAGACTTTGCCGAGCGCATCGCTCATGTTGCAAGTCCAGAAAAAATCATCCAAGCTGCAAAACTTTCAGATGCTCTAGACAAAGCTATTGCTCTATGTGACGAATGGGCAGCTGAGGATTTATCAGGTGGTGTGATCGTCACAGGTTCAATCGCCACCGTGGCCCAAGTGCGGGCAATGTTTGGAAAGCGAAACACGCAATGATGGTTCGACGACTTGGCATGGCGGTGCTGTTAATGCACCTGATTGTTGTTGCACTTGCTATTCCCGTCACTTCCGCAGTGCTAGGTGCCGATCCGCGACCGTTGATTGCCATCGTCGTGATGCAGATTTTTGCAGTTGGAGCTCTACGTTCTCCCTTTGGTAGCAAACTTGGTTGGGGCGTAGAAATCGCGGCCGTTCTGGTTTCCTACAACAACACAACCTTGCTTCTTCTTAACCTGCTTTTTCTGGTTATATGGTTTTACAGCCAAAAAATCGGTACTCGCATTGACCGAGACCGAGCTGCTCTTGACCCCGATGCATAGACTTGACTTGAAAGTGAGGGCCTAATGTCTGAAAGAACCCTAGTTTTA
Organism: Actinomycetota bacterium; assembly: GCA_041170125.1. Lineage (GTDB taxonomy): Bacteria > Actinomycetota > Actinomycetes > S36-B12 > UBA5976 > JAFMIT01. The sequence continues at coordinate 7,163 of JBEAZM010000050.1, read as the reverse complement.
ATCAAGCCAGATGGCGTCCGCCGGGCTTTGGTTGGTGAAATATTGGGGCGGCTTGAACGCAAAGGTTTTCAGATTGTGGCCTTGAAGATGCTGCAGATGGATGCCGACCTCGCAGCTCGCCACTATGCCGAACATGTTGGCAAAGAGTTTTACGAGCGGCTATTCAACTTCATCACCTCGGGCCCAATCGTGGCCGCCGTGGTGGAAGGCCCGAATGTGATTTCAGCATGGCGTTTAATGCAAGGCGCTACCGACCCAGCTGTTGCTCTCCCAGGAACCATTCGCGGTGATTTGGCCTCGGCCAACCCAGCAAATCTCACTCACGGCTCGGATTCAGTCGAATCGGCTGAGCGGGAAATTGCTCTGTATTTCCCTGAATTGGGTTAGTTTCCCGACTCGCTACGGCGTTTGAGAATTTAATTCAGACAGTTTGTATCGGTTTGGTTTCGCTCGGGAAACGGAATATTGACAAACCACGAACTTTTGTGGTCAGAAAATGTCGATTTAACGCCTACCATTAGCCACAATTGCGAATTTTCCGTTTGAAAGGCGAAAAATGGTGGGCTTCTCCTTCCTTGGCCGAGATATGGCTATTGATCTTGGTACTGCGAACACGCTTGTTTGGGTTCGTGGGCGAGGAATTGTTCTGAATGAACCCTCGGTCGTTGCGATTGACAATGACACCAAGCGAGTACTTGCTGTTGGCAAGGAAGCTAAAGAGATGCTCGGCCGAACACCAGGCAACATTGTTGCGATTCGCCCGCTCAAAGACGGCGTTATTTCAGATTATGAAGTGTCGTCAGAAATGATTCGCTACTTCATTCGTCAGGTACATAATAAAAACCAGTTCTTCTCAAAACCACGGGTATTGATTTGTGTACCAACCAAAGCCACAACCGTCGAACAGCGTGCAATCCGCGATGCAGCGAAAGACGCTGGCGCTCGCGAAGTTTTCTTAATTGAAGAACCGATGGCTGCTGCAATCGGTGCTGGTCTGCCGGTTGGTGAGCCTTACGGTTCCATGGTTGTTGATATTGGTGGTGGCACTACTGAGGTTGGTGTCGTATCGCTCGGCGGTCTGGTTGCTAACAAGTCTGAAAAAATCGGTGGCGACAAGATTGACGAAGCTATTGTCAACTGGGTACGTCGTGAATACTCCATGATGATTGGTGAGCGCACCGCCGAAGAATTGAAGAAGTCGGTCGGCTCGGCTTTTCCGGTGGCTGGCTTGGACAAAGCAGAAATTCGTGGACGTGATCAGATCTCTGGATTGCCACGCACGATTGTTGTTACCCCGGAAGAAATTCGTCGAGCCTTAGAAGAACCAGTTTCACAAATCGTTGAAGCTGTTAAAGCTACTCTCGATCAGACTCCACCTGAGCTGTCTGCCGACATTATGGATCGTGGAATTATTCTGACCGGCGGTGGCGCACTTCTGCGTGGCTTGGATGCTCGCTTAAGCAACGAAACTGGCATGCCGGTGCATGTTGCCGAGAATCCGCTGGACTGCGTGGCACTTGGCTCGGGTCGCTGCATTGAAGATTTAGATACGCTGAAGCGAGTTTTTGTTAAGACTCACAGCTACTAAGGCTGCTGATTTGGCATGGCTCTAAAACCACTACCACCAGTAGACACCGATAAGCGGCGGATCTTCGCCGGGATTTTGTTGTTGTCTTTGGTGCTGAGTTTCTTAGATGCGCGTGCCAGCTTTGGTCCGCTTAATCTTGCCCGCCAAGGAATGGAAACACTCTTAAGTCCACTTGTGACTGGAACTTCCTCCATCGCGAAACCAGTTGGAGATTTCTTTGAAGATTGGAGCCAAGTAGGCTCCAAAGATGAAATCATTAAAGAGCTCCGGGTCGAGAACGCGGAGCTCATTGCCCAGATTCAAGCTGCACCAGATGCGCTGAGGCGTGTCGCAGAGTTAGACCAATTACTGCAAACGGCTGGCCTTGGCGAATTTCGAATTGTTCTTGCTCGTTCAATTTCAGCCGGTAGCTCTAGTGGTTACGGCTCAACCATTTTGATTGATGCAGGCACGGTTGATGGCATTGAAGTCAACATGTCAGTGATGGCTGGATATGGTCTGGTTGGCCGGGTAATTGAAGTTACCAAAAACACAGCACTCGTGGTTTTAATTTCTGACTCAACCTCAACTGTGGGTGCTCGGGTTGCGGAAAATGGCAAGATTGGATTTCTTTCTGGCCGTGGCAACAATCAAGATATGTTGCTGGAATTTGTTGATCCTACGGCGAAGGTTTCAGTTGGAGATCGGCTGGTTTCCTATGGAGTTGCGGGTGGAATTTTTGCTTCTGGAATTCCCTTAGGGATTGTGAAATCAGTAAAAGCTGCAGGTGGCAACAGTTCGCTCACTGCGGATGTTCAACCGTTTGTGGATTTGAGAAATCTTGATTTGGTTGGGGTGATTGTTTCTAAACCCCGCACAGATCCGCGGGATAAATTGCTCCCAACCCCAACAGTTATTCCAACAGTGACTGTGACAGTGACCGCAACCCCAGAAGTTATAACCCCAACGCCAAGCGCAACCATTTCGAATGAGGCGCCGTGAAACTAGCTAGATCTTTTTTCTTATTGTTCGTATTAGCAACCGCGGCTGCTGTTGAGGTTGCTTTGCTAGGTCCTATTGGATTGCCTGGTGCCACTCCGCCGTTGGTAATGATTTTGGTTTTGAGCGCATCAATCCGTCGAACTCCAAACCGAGCTGCTTTGGTCGGATTTGTTGCCGGCATCATTGTTGACGCCATGCCGTCCTCCGTGACACCACTTGGTGTTTCGGCTTTTGCTTTCGCTCTTATGGCATACGTGATCAGCAACATTCGCGATCTCATGATTGGTTCAGTTGGATTGCCTTTGATTGCTGCTGCAGTGACCGGTGGCTTGGTTCCGCTGGTTCAGCAATTTCAAATGAGCTTGATTGGTGCAGACTTTTCCCGCAGTGAACCTCTGCTTGTAGTTCTAATCACAAGTGCTCTATATGCAGTCATGCTTTCGACAATTGTGTTGCCAGCGCTGGCTTGGTTAGAAGAACGTTTCAGTCCTCGAAACTCCAGTTTTGTTCGGTGATTAAATGAATCGAATCGCACTGACTCGAATCTTGGTGTTACAAGTTTTACTCGTCTCACTTTTTGCGGTCTTGCTTGGCCGCTTGTACACATTCCAAATCGTGCGTGGTGATGAAATTCTCAACCAAGCTGCTGATGTGCGCAGCCGCGAAATTATCGAGCCTGCAGTTCGCGGTGTGATCATGGATCAGGCTGGCCGAATCTTGGTAGGTAACCGAGCGACCAACGTGATCTCTGTTTCCAAAGCTGAACTTGAACAAATGCCAGATGACGGGGAAGAGGTATTGCGCCGATTAGCACCATTACTGGATTTAAAACTCGAAGACTTGAAGAGCAAAATCACAATCTGTGGTGAAGAAGGCGCTAAGCCACCTCCAGTGTGCTGGAACGGTTCGCGCTACCAACCGATTCCTGTGGCCCGCGATATCGATTTTGATGTTGCTGTAAAGATTATGGAGCGGCGTTCGGAGTTTCCTGGCGTAACCGCTGAAGTTGAGCAAGTTCGGGATTTCACAAAAATCCTTGGCGTCAACATGGCTCACGTTTTGGGATATCTGGGGCCAGTCAGTGACAACGAGTTATCCGAACGTGCTGGGACGGACCGCGAGTTGCAACGCACCGATCTAGTTGGCCGGGCGGGTCTTGAGGCTTTTTATGACGACGAGTTGCGCGGCACGCCTGGTGTCACAACTTTGTCGGTGGACCGCAGCATGGCGATTCTTGGTGTTGATTCGAAAACCCCTTCGCAGCCAGGGGATTATCTTGTGCTGAGCATTGATGCTGCGCTGCAACGTGTGGTTGAAGAAGAATTAGAAAACGCAATCTTTAGAGCGCGTGAACAAGATTATGCAGGCGACTCGGGCGCGGCTGTCGTGGTCGATGTCACAAACGGTCAAATTTTGGCCATGGCAAGTTACCCAACTTATGACCCGGCTATTTGGCTAGGTGGGGTAACTGATGCGGAATACGAGAGTTTGGTTTCGGACGAAGCTAACGCTCCCTTGACATCGCGAGCTATCCAAGGCTTGTGGGCACCTGCCTCGACCTTCAAAGTGATCACTACTGCGGCAGCCGCTGCAGCAAACTTGCCGCTTGGTCAGACGCTTTATAACTGTCCAAGCACCATCATGATTGGTGATCGCGAGATGAAAAACTATGAGTCCAACTCATACGGGCCAATTACAGTTTCTCGCGCATTAGAAGTTTCCTGTAACACTGTTTTTTACCAAATGGGTTACGACATGTGGGTTCGAGATGGTGGGTTAAATCCGGTAGAAAGCCCGAAAGATCCCATTGAAAAAATGGCCCGTCAGTTTGGTTTGGGCAGTCCTACAGGAATCGATTTGCCAAGTGAATCGCGTGGCCGGGTAGGTGGTCGACAGTTCAAGCTCGACATGTTTGCCGAATACAAAGATCTGTGGTGCTACCGAGCTGAGGTTGGTTATCCCGATGTCGCAAAAGACGATCCAGAGCGGGCTGCGTATCTAAAGCTAATTGCGGCGGAGAATTGTGTTGACGGTGGAATTTATCGCGGTGGTGACGCAGCCAACTTGTCGATTGGGCAAGGCGATACAGTTACTACGCCATTGCAAATGGCAATGGTTTACGCAGCCATCGCAAACGGTGGGACGGTGTATGAGCCGCGAGTTGTTAAGGCGATTGTTTCGGCAGATGGCAAGACAGTCACCAATCTGAAACCAAAAGTGAAACGTAAAGTCAAACTTTCTGAGGTCACACAGGACTATCTAATGAAGTCCCTCAAAGGTGTGGTCGAAAACGGCACCGCTACTTTCCCATTCTCAGGTTGGCCTCAAGGCAAGATTCCGGTTGGCGCAAAAACTGGTTCAGGCCAGGCTGGCCTAGATCGAGATTCCACCTCTTGGTTTGCAACTGTTGCACCAATCAACAATCCAAAATATGCGGTTGTGATGATGGTCTCCCAAGGTGGCACCGGGTCGCTTACTTCTGGTCCGAGTGTCCGCAAAATTTACGAGGCTATTTACGGGGTTTCTGGTACAAACGTAAATCCAAAAAACTCAGTTTTAGCCCAAGGTAAGGTCGCTACCGTGCTGCCGAATGTCGACGCAGCCGGCACCATTAACTTCATCGCTGGCACCGATGTGGCGGACAAACGACTTTTGAAACTCTACGGAAGCGGTAACTGATGGCAAATCTATTTACTGCTAATGCCCGTGATCCTTGGTGGAAAACTCAGGATTGGATTCTTAATCTCTCCGCACTTTCATTATCGATATTAGGTTCAGTTTTAGTTTGGACTGCCAGTGCGCCTGAGCTGGAGTTGTATTCCCAAAGCGAAACTAAGTTGTTCGTTCGACAAATTGGTTTTCTAATTGTGGGCTTGATTTTGGCCTACATCTTTTCGAAAGCTAAATACGTGTTGCTGCGCGCGTATACACCAGTCCTTTATGTTCTTGGCATCATCGGTCTGATAGTGGTTTTAGTTCCGGGTGTAGGCGTGACTGTTAACGGCATTCAAGCTTGGATTGGACTGCCTGGTGGTTTCACGATTCAGCCAGCTGAATTCGCAAAGCTAACAATCGTGCTTGGCATGTCGCTAGTGCTTTCTGAAACCCAGCATCGGGATGAGCCGCCATCTTTTAAACAAACGATTGCTGCGATGGCTTTGGCGTTATTGCCAGTTGCTTTGATTATGTTGCAACCGGATTTAGGCACTTCCTTCATCATCCTTGTAACCATGTTCGTGATGCTGATTGGCGCTGCAGTCAATGCGCGTTTCTTAACTTCACTCGCAGTTCTCGGATCGCTGGGCGCAATAGTTCTATGGCTGCTGCCGGGCGTGCTTGCGCAATGGCAGAAAGAGCGATTGCTGGTTTTTCTCGACCCCGAGCGAGACCCCACAAATTTTGGTTACGCACTTCTACAAGTTCGACTGGCAATAGGTAGTGGTGGTTGGGACGGCTTCGGTTTATTCAATGGCCCACAAACGAATGGGCGTTTCGTCCCCGAACAACAAACCGACTACATATTTTCAGCAGCAGGTGAGCAGTTGGGGTTTATTGGCTCAGCCACAATCATCGCTTTGTTGTTTGTGATTGTTTGGCGAGCAATTCGAATTGCAATCAACACCACTGACGCATTTGCTCGGATTACTGCGGTTGGACTGTCTGGCTGGATTGGTTTTCAAGCATTTCAAAACATTGGAATGAATCTTGGCATCATGCCCGTGACCGGTGTGCCGCTGCCTTTTGTGAGTGCAGGTGGCACATCAATGATGGCGTTGTGGATTGCGATTGGGTTATTACAAAACGTCCGCAATCGGCATTCGGAATAAAAACAATTCCCATTTACTAACAGATTTGGCTAAAGTTAAGGCTAAATCGCAATCGACATTGCAGAGGGAGAGCTCGTGCCGATTCAATCAGTTTTCGACCAACTTGAAGCACTTTTGCCGCAAGTTCAAAAACCCGTTCAATATGTTGGCGGAGAGTTGAACTCTGTTGTTAAAGACTGGGATGCCGTGACGGCGCGCTGGGTACTTATGTATCCCGACGCGTACGAAGTGGGACTGCCAAATCAAGGTGTGGCGATTCTGTACGAAATTTTGAATGAGCGCGAAGACACTTTGTGCGAGCGTACCTACTCGGTTTGGACTGATCTTGAGGCGCTGATGCGGGAGCACAAAGTCTCACAATTCACGGTCGATGCACATCGCCCGGTTGGCAGTTTTGATGTTTTTGGTTTGAGTTTTGCAACCGAACTCGGATACACCAACATGTTGACGGCACTCGACCTGGCAGGCATCCCGTTGCACTCCAAAGATCGGGATCTAAGCCATCCTTTTGTGGTTGCAGGTGGGCATGCAGCGTTCAACCCGGAACCAATTGCTGATTTCATCGATATTGCGATTGTAGGAGATGGCGAAGAAGCCGCTTTGACGCTCACAGACATATTGGTTGATTGGAAAAACGAGGGACAGCCTGGTGGCCGACTTGAATTTTTACGTCGACTTGCCAAGACGGGTGGCTACTACATTCCAGCGTTTTATGATGTTGAGTATCTAGAAGATGGCCAAATCAACCGCGTTGTGCCAAATCACCC
>JBEAZM010000049.1:0-6109 GCA_041170125.1 Actinomycetota bacterium | reverse complement strand
TCGATTACCTTAAGTTTATTAAGGTCCGTTTTTGTTGGGAGTAACAGTTTGTCGGTAGTGCGACCAACTGACTCAACCCAAATTCTTTCAACTACAACTCCCGACGCTGCACAGTTGACCTTGAATTCTTGGCGAACCCCTGGAACATTCGTGTCCACAATGGTGAAATTCTGATATCGACCACGACCCAAAATTCTGAAGTACAAATCAGTTCCTTCAAAGTTAAATCGTTGATACGGCTCTAGTTCAAATCCCTTGGATTCTGGCACCCGATTCCACAACTCAATTGCTGTGACTCTTAAATCGGATGTGGCCAACGGACTTTCGATTATGGATTTCAACCCGAACAGGAATGTGTCTTCAGCTTCCACAGAATCTTGGGCTCCAACATTGGCTTGTCGCACTAATTCTTTGTAAAGAGTTCTCACTCTTGAATCTAAATCTCCAGAAAGTTCAGGTAGTGTCTTATGCCAGGCGGGGCCAAAGTAAGTGGTTCCTAACTCATCAATGGTCCACCCTGAAAGTTCATTCGTGTTTTCAGAGTCTGACCAAGGATTGACCGAGATCAACTCATCTTCGCCTGAATGCCAATACTGAAACGGCTCCGGATATTCATCTGAGTTAATTTCGTAGAACAACCACTCGCGATCGTCCACAACTAATTGCGAGGCGTTGGGGTTAAGTGAAAGTAGGTTGTCACTTCCCACTGCTGGATTCAAAGCACCTGGAAACCATTTAATTCCGGCGTTTTCTGTTGAAGCAGGAAAAGTGATTTGAACTATGCCACCCGCGATCAGCAGTCCTGCTACAGCTGCGACAGCGACAAGTGAATAAGGTCGATTAACTTGCTGAGATCGAATCTGTCTCATTTCTCCTGACGTTTCGTTAGTCAACGACAGCGTAGAAAACTCTGGGTAGTTCACTTCGATTTGAGGACGGTTGGCTCTTAATAACTCTTCAAACTTCATAAGAAGTCACCCCTTTTGGTTGTGATCTGTTTTGATCGATGCGGACTTCTCGATATTGCGAATCTAGTTTTGCCAGAATTTTGTCGGCTCGACTGCGCGCTCGATGTAGTTTCACACGTACCGAAACATCACTCAAGCCAAGCACCTGTGCAATGTCAGACTGAGATAAATCGTCCCAATAAGCCAGCAACAAAATTTCGCAATCTGTTTCTGAAAGTTCAGAGAGCACGGTATGAATCAACTGTTTTTGCGTAATTGCATCAACCGTTGAATCTTCAAAATCTAAAGTCTGTGAAATCTCATCAAGCGAGGTCAGGTGAAGCTCTCCCCTGCCGAGCTCCCGCCAGTATTTCCGAATTTGATTTCTTGCTACTGCTATCAAAAATGGTTGCACATGATCCGTCAATGAATCTTTTTGTTTCCAGGCCACTTCAAAAGTAGTTGCAAATATGTCTTGCACAACCGAGTGACTGTTTACTCGCGAACCGATGTACCGCATGACTGCAGCTTGGTTCGACAGATAAATATCCTCGAACCAAGCCTCGTTTTTTTCAGTCATACTCGGTATTACCCAGACCTTGGGGTTTTGTTACACCTACTTGAAAATATTTATGCCCCGCCGAAGCGGGGCACAAATGTTGAGACTAGTCGCAAACTGCGCCTTGGCTAGCGGAGCCAACCAGCTTCGCGTACTTGTGCAGCACGCCGGAGGTGTAGCGCGGTGGAAGTGGTTCCCAACCAACCTTGCGGGCTTCAAACTCTGCTGCATCTACCAGCACATCGAGCTTGCGGTTAGGGATATCAATTCGCACTTTATCGCCAGTCTTAACGAATGCGATCGGACCACCATCGACAGCCTCAGGTGCAACGTGGCCTACGCAAAGACCGGTTGTGCCACCGGAGAAGCGGCCGTCGGTGATGAGAAGAACATCTTTGCCGAGACCTGCACCCTTGATGGCTGCGGTGATCATCAACATCTCGCGCATTCCCGGGCCACCCTTTGGACCTTCGTAACGAATGATGACAACGTCGCCTGCCTGAATGTCGCCACTTTCGAGTGCATCCATGGCTGAACGCTCGCGTTCAAACACTTTCGCTGGGCCTTCGAAAACCTCAACCGGAATTCCCGCGCTCTTCACAACCGCACCATCGGTAGCGAGCGAACCACCAAGGATGGTGATGCCGCCAGTTGCACCAAGTGCGTTATCGACGGCATACAAAATGTCGCCATCTGGATCAGGTGAGTTCAATTCTTCTAAGTTCTCGGCCACAGTCTTGCCAGTTACCGTCAAGCAATCACCATGCAATAGACCTGCATCCAGCAATGCTTTCATGACTACTGGAACACCACCCACGCGATCGACATCACTCATTACGTAGCGGCCGAATGGCTTCAAGTCTCCAAGCAATGGAACTTTTGAACCAATCCGGTGGAAGTCTTCGAGCTCAAGTTCAACCTTGGCTTCGTGCGCAATCGCAAGCAAGTGCAACACCGCGTTGGTTGAACCACCGAGGGCCATCAAAACCGCGATTGCGTTTTCTAGAGACTTGCGATTGATGATGTCCCGCGTGGTGATGCCCTGACGAATGAGTTCAACAACAGCTTCACCTGATGCGCGCGCAAAACCATCACGTCGACGGTCAACCGCTGGTGGCGCGGCCGAACCTGGCAACGACATACCCATCGCTTCAGCAGCGGAAGCCATCGTGTTAGCGGTGTACATGCCACCACAAGCGCCTTCGCCTGGACAGATTGCCCGCTCAATTCGATCTACATCTTCTTCCGACATCAAGCCACGCGCACACGCACCGACTGCTTCGAAAGCATCAATGATGGTGACGTCGCGGTTAGTGCCATCTGAGAGCGTGACGTTGCCAGGCAAAATCGAACCGGCGTACATGAAAACGTTTGCAACATCGAGTCGAGCAGCAGCCATCAACATGCCTGGTAGCGACTTATCGCAACCCGCAAAAGTGACCATGCCATCAAGTCGTTCAGCTTGCATAACTGCCTCGACTGAGTCAGCGATGATCTCGCGGCTCACTAAAGAGAAGTGCATTCCCTCGTGGCCCATGGAGATGCCGTCTGAAACTGAAATGGTGTTGAACTGCATTGGGAAACCGCCACCCGCAAAAACACCATGCTTGGCTTCGAGCGCAAGCCGTTCAAGAGAAAGGTTGCAAGGAGTGATTTCATTCCAAGAAGAGGCCACACCAATTTGTGGTTTCGGGAAGTCTTCATCGGTCATTCCCACCGCCCGCAACATGCCACGGGCTGGAGCGCGTTCAATTCCGTCAGTTACATCTTTGCTGCGAGGTTTCATATCTACCATGGGCGGAAGTGTAAAGAGCGGGATTTGAGTTTGGGTGATGAAAACAAAATTGGGCGGCTAAATCAGCCGCCCAATTTCAATTTTGTGACTTAAGCCTCCTCGGAAACTCCGAGTTTCTCAAATAACAAGACTCGCACCTTGGCTGCATCTGCCTGTCCGCGCGTAGCTTTCATGACAGCACCAACGATGGCACCTGCGGCTTGCAGTTTGCCTTCCTTGATTTTGGCTGCAACATCCGGTGAGGCGGCTAGCGCTTCATCGATTGCTGCGATGAGTGCCGAATCGTCTGACATAACAGCCAACCCACGACCAGCCACAACAGAATCAGCATTGCCCTCGCCTGCCAGAATTCCTTCAATGACTGAACGAGCTAGCTTGTCGTTGAGCTTGCCTTCGCCGATTAGAGCCTCTACCCGAGCAATGTCGGTTGGGGTGATTGGCAGGTCCGCCAATTCAACCGTGCGTTCATTAGCAATGCGCGCAAGTTCCCCTAGCCACCATTTACGTGCTGCTACATGATCAGCGCCAGCCTCGATTGTGGCCATCACGAGTTCAAGTGCACCAGCGTTAATGACAGATGCCATGTCGTGAGCGCTAATCCCCCATTCGCTCTGTAGTCGGGAGCGCAACACTGCAGGATTCTCTGGCAAAGTCGCGCGAAGTTCTTCCACCCATTCGCGGCTTGGTGCGATTGGCACCAAGTCTGGCTCTGGGAAGTAGCGGTAGTCCTCGGCTTCTTCTTTCACACGACCTGAAGTGGTTACTCCAGTGTCCTCGTGCCAGTGTCGAGTTTCCTGAATGATGGTTTCGCCATTTTCAATCGCGGCAGCTTGCCGAGTGATTTCGTAGCGAATCGCGCGTTCAACCGAACGTAAAGAGTTCACGTTCTTGGTTTCAGTGCGAGTGCCAAATTTGTCAGCGGCAGTGCGACGCAGTGACAAGTTTGCGTCACAACGCAGCGAGCCTTGCTCCATCCGAACGTCACTAACGCCGAGTGCACGAAGCAAATCTCGAAGTGCAGTCACGTAAGCCCGTGCAACTTCTGGTGCATATTTACCGGCACCTTCAAGTGGCTTCGTCACGATTTCAATCAGTGGAATACCCGCGCGGTTGTAGTCCAGCAAGGAGTAATCCGCACCATGGATGCGGCCAGTGGCACCACCTTGGTGAGTGGCCTTGCCGGTGTCCTCTTCCATGTGAGCGCGTTCAATACCAACCCGGAAAGTCTTGGTACCTTCGTCGGTTTCGTACTCAACATCGAGATAGCCGTTAAATGCAATCGGTTCGTCGTATTGCGAAGTCTGGAAATTCTTCGGCATGTCTGGGTAGAAATAGTTCTTCCGAGCGAAGCGGCACCACTCTGCGATTTCACAGTTGAGTGCGAGACCAATACGAATTGCAGACTCAACCGCTTTGCCATTCACAACTGGCAAAGCACCTGGCAGACCTAAACAAACTGGACAGACATGAGTGTTTGGTTCGCCACCAAATTCAGCTGGGCAGCCACAGAACATTTTTGTCTGGGTATTGAGTTCAACGTGCACTTCGAGACCCATGACTGGATCAAATTTTGAGAGTGCTTCGGTGAAATCCATTACGGTTTCAGTGCTCATAGCGCTGGTGCCTCCGCAATCAATAAGTGTCCCCAACGAGATTTCAGTTCTGCCTCAACAGCAGCACCAACGTTGTATAAACGGTCATCGGCCATTACTGGAGCCATGATTTGCAAACCAACCGGCATACCGTCCTCTGGGGCCAGACCGATTGGCAGTGACATACCGCAGTTGCCAGCAAGGTTGACTGGAATCGTGGCAACGTCGTTCAAGTACATCGCCAACGGGTCATCAACTTTTTCACCGAGTTTGAATGCGGTTGTCGGTGCGGTTGGAGAAATCAGCACATCAACATTCTCAAACGCAGCGTTGAAGTCGCGACTAATCAAAGTGCGCACTTTCTGAGCTGATCCGTAATAAGCGTCGTAGTAACCGCTCGATAGTGCATAAGTGCCGAGCATGATGCGGCGCTTAACTTCAGGTCCAAATCCAGCTTCGCGAGTCAGACTCATTACTTCTTCGACTGAGCGGTTGCTGTCATCGCCAACTCGCAAGCCGTAACGCATGCCATCAAACTTCGCGAGGTTTGATGAACACTCCGACGGAAGAATTAAGTAGTAGGCACCGAGTGCGTACTCAAAGCTTGGGCAATCAACCACGGTGATTTCAGCACCGAGACCCTCAAGCAATTCGACTGCTTCTTGGAAACGCTGTTCAACGCCAGCTTGGTAGCCCTCACCGCTGAGTTGTTTGATGAGGCCGATCTTCAAGCCCTTCACGTCGCCACGTTTTGCTGCTTCAACAACGTTCGGCACTGGCTGGTTGATTGAGGTGGAGTCTTTCGGATCGTGGCCAGCGATGGCTTCGTGCAGAAGTGCAGTATCGAGGACAGTACGAGCACATGGTCCGACTTGGTCCAGGGACGATGCCAGCGCCACTAAACCAAAACGGCTAACTGCACCGTAAGTTGGTTTCACGCCGACAGTGCCAGTGACAGCTGCTGGTTGGCGAATCGAACCGCCGGTGTCTGTACCAATCGCAAGCGGAGCCTCATACGCGGCCAGAGCAGCAGCCGAACCGCCGCCAGAGCCGCCAGGAATACGGTCCAAATCCCACGGGTTATGAGTAGGTCCATAGGCAGAGTGTTCAGTTGATGAACCCATTGCGAATTCGTCCATGTTGGTTTTGCCCAAAATCACAATGTCGGCAGCTTGAAGTTTCTCAACCACGGTCGAGTTGTAGGCCGGAATCCAGC
>JBEAZM010000048.1:0-5714 GCA_041170125.1 Actinomycetota bacterium | reverse complement strand
ACAAAGCAGCAATGGAACACAAAGGTCGGCCGACTGTTATCTTGGCAAAGACCATCAAGGGTTACAAACTAGGTTCATCTTTCCAGGGTCGCAACGCCACCCATCAGATGAAGAAGATGACACTTGATGACTTGAAGGCATTCCGGGACTTGTTAGAGATTCCAATCTCGGATGACCAGCTCGATCCATACATGCCTCCGTACTACAAGCCTGCAGACGACCACCCAGACATGGTTTACATGCATGAACGTCGCCGTGCACTTGGCGGCTACATCCCCGAACGTCGTAGCACAGTATCTGCACTCACCATGCCAGACGACAAAACTTTCGCTGCCACACTCAAGGGCTCTGGCACACAGAGTGTCGCAACCACGATGGCGTTTGTGCGCCTATTTAAAGACCTTGTGAAGGTCGATGGTCTCGGCAACCACTTCGTTCCAATCATCCCGGATGAAGCTCGCACCTTCGGTATGGATTCGCTCTTCCCATCATTGCGCATCTACAACCCACAGGGACAGCAATACACCCCGGTTGATCGCGAACTAATGCTTTCTTACAAAGAAGCAACCGCAGGCCAGATCTTGCACGAAGGTATCAACGAAGCTGGTTCTGTTGCGTCGTTTGTAGCCGCAGGTTCGGCATATTCCACTCACGGTGTGAATATGGTGCCGGTCTACATCTTCTACTCGATGTTTGGCTTCCAACGCACTGGTGATCAGTTCTGGTTGGCGATGGACCAGATGGTTCGTGGTTTCGTAATTGGCGCAACAGCTGGTCGCACCACCTTGGCTGGTGAAGGCTTGCAGCACAACGATGGCCACTCACTCTTGCTGGCATCAACTAATCCTGCTGTGGTTGCTTACGATCCCGCATACTCCTTCGAAATTGCACACATCATGCGCGATGGTTTACGGCGGATGTACGGTGAGAACCCAGAAGACATCTTCTACTACCTCACCGTTTACAACGAGCCTTACGTCCAACCTGCTCAGCCAGAAAATGTTGATGTTGATGGCATTCTCAAAGGCATGCACTTGTACGCACCTGCTGACCAAGGGGATGGCCCACGCGCCAGCATTTTGGCTTCAGGTGTGGCAGTTAACTCTGCCATCAAAGCGCAGCAGAAATTGCGCGATGAGTTCGGTGTCTTCGCCGATGTTTGGTCAGTCACTTCATGGAATGAGCTTCGTCGCGATGGTTTGGAATCTGACAAGCACAACTTGTTGAATCCACATGGTGAATACCGCCAGCCATATGTAACTGCTCGACTCGAAGGTCGTCCTGGTCCAGTGGTTGCGGTTAGCGACTGGATGCGTGCTGTCCAAGACCAAATTCGCCAATGGGTGCCTGAGGAATACAACACCCTCGGCACCGATGGCCATGGCATCTCGGATACTCGCGGTGCCGCACGTCGACACTTCCTTGTGGACGCTGAAGCAATTGTGGTTCAAACTTTGACTGCACTTGCCCGTCGCGGTCAGTTCGATCACGGTCGACTTCAATCAATCATCGACCAGTACCAACTCACCAACGCGGCTGCAGCCGACGCTGGTAACACTGAAGGATCGGGCTGATTTAGCTTGCTATCGGCGAGTCTTCAGCCGCATCAGTTTGGAGACTCGCCGGTAACACGCTTGCATACTCCCCCGTGCTTATTGTTGTTGCCCCTGGTCAGGGATCTCAGACCCCAGGAATGCTCGAGCCATGGCTAGAGCTTCCTGAATTTTCCGAAATCATCGCGACTGCCTCAGAAGCATCTGGTCTCGACCTTCGCGCTCATGGAACCACCAGCGATGCTGAAACCATCAAAGACACAGCAATCGCCCAACCACTAATCGTCGCTGCCGGCATTGGCAGTTTTCATGCCGCTCTGGCTGCAGGCGCTGACTTAAATCGCGCCAGTGCTTTCGCCGGCCACAGTGTTGGCGAATTCACCGCAACCGCGATCTCGGGTGTGCTCACTGTCGCTGAAACTCTCGCCGTGGTTTCGGCTCGGGGTCGCGCTATGGCAAATGCCTCTGGCCAGGTTGCAACCGGCATGGTTGCGGTCATGGGCGGAGAGCGCTCTGATGTTGTGTCGAAGCTTGCCGAGTTCGACCTGGTTGCTGCTAATGAAAATGGTGCTGGCCAGATTGTGGCCGCAGGTGAACTGAGCAACATCGATGCTTTAGTTGCATCCGCACCTGCTGGTTTACGACTAGTTCAACTGCCCGTCGCTGGCGCTTTCCACACTCACTTCATGAGCAGCGCTCAGGTTGAGGTGGTTGAGGCTTTAGCTAAGTGCACACCAAAAACACCAACTGTTCCGGTTGTCTCTAACAAAGATGCCGCAGCCCTTATGGATGGCAACGAAATCGCAACCCGACTCGGCAGCCAAGTCACTTCACCAGTTCGCTGGGATTTGTGCATGGAAAAGTTTGCCGAACTAGGAGTCACTGGAATTGTTGAGTTATTCCCAGGTGGAACGCTGACAAACCTCGCAAAACGTGGTTTAAAAGGCGTGGATTTGTTACCCATCAAAGCGCCAACAGACCTTGAAAACCTGCGAGAATTTGTTGCTAACCACGCCTAAAGGATTTTGATGTCTAAGCAGATCGCAACTCGTCCCCGCACCTTCAGCCGCATCAGCGGTCTTGGGGTCTATCGACCAACCGAGGTAGTTCCAAACGAGGCGATTATTCACAACATCGATTCCTCAGATGAATGGATTCGTGAACGCAGCGGCATCATCACCCGTCGCTATGCGACTGCTGACGTCACAATCATCGACATGGCGGTATGGGCTGCCGAAAAAGCGATTGCCGATGCGGGACTGACGCCTGCTGACATAGACAATGTGATCGTTTCCACAATCTCTCATCCGTACCAAACTCCAAGTGCTGCTGTTTTTATCGCCGATCGCCTCGGAATTCCGAACCCTGGTGCCATGGATATCAGTGCAGCCTGTGCAGGTTTTTGCTATGCCATCGGAATGGCAGACGCTGAAGTGAGCTCCGGCCAAAGCCGTAACACTTTGGTGATTGGTGTCGAGAAGCTTTCTGAATGGATTGATATCAACGACCGCGGTACGGCGTTTATCTTCGCCGATGGCGCCGGCGCAGTGGTTGTTAGTCCAAGCGAAACTGCCGAAATTGGTCCGACGATGTGGGGATCGGATGGCTCAAATTGGGATGCGATTGTGATGGCTCCGGGGCTACACGAAATCCGTGACCCGAAGGATCCGAAAGCCGTGGTAGGTGAACGGCCAGTATTGCGCATGCAAGGCCAAAAAGTTTTTCGCTGGACCGTTTCAGAAATGCCAAAAATCGCGCACGCCGCGATTGAAGCAGCTGGTCTGACCCCAGCAGACATTGATGTTTTCGTACCGCACCAAGCAAATCTGCGAATCACTAAAGCGATGATGAAGTCGCTCGGTTTTGCAGACGACATCAAAGTTGCTGAAGATATCCAATTTTCTGGCAACACCTCCGCAGCCTCAATCCCGCTGGGCTTGGAACAACTACGTAGTACGGGTGTGGCTCAATCAGGTGAGCTCGCTTTGCTCATAGGCTTTGGCGCGGGGCTGGCGTACGCCGCACAGGTAGTGCGCATCCCATAAGACTTCCGCAATTCGCGGATGGGTGGCAACACCCCTAAACCAGGAGGAAAGAATGACCGATCAGGAAATTCTGGATGCATTGCGTTCAATCGTTTCCGAAATCGCTGGCATCGATGAAGCAGCTATCGATGCTGACAAGTCCTTCGTCGACGACCTCGACATCGACTCCCTTTCCATGGTCGAAATCGCCATGGAAATGGATTCAAAGCTCGGCGTTGGAATTCCAGACGAAGAACTAAAGAACATCAAAACCGTTGGCGACGCAATCGCTTACGTAAAAGCAAATTCCTGATTTGACGGCGGTTCTGGCCAATAACTAGAACCGCCGCTTTTCAGCAATTCGAATTTGAGAGGCAGCAATGAGTCGTAAAGTCGTAGTTACTGGCGTTGGAGCAACCACACCTTTGGCAGGCAATGCCAAAGAAACTTGGGAAGCCATTTTGGCGGGCAAGTCTGGTATTCGAACGATGCCCTACGAATGGGCTGAGACCGTTGCGGTTCATTTTGCTGGCACTGTCGCTGTGGAACCTCTCGATGCTGGCCTCGCACCGGCCAAAGCCCGTCGACTAGACCGCGGCGAACAACTTGCCCTCGTATGCTCTCGCGAAGCTTGGGACGACGCAGGTGCACCCGAGATTGATAAAACCCGACTCGGCGTTGTTTTCGCAACCGGTATCGGCGGCATCACTTCTGCTCTCGCCCAATACGACATCTTGCTCAAAGACGGTCCAAAGCGGGTCTCCCCTATGACTGTCCCAATGCTCATGCCTAACGGCCCTGCAGCTTGGGTTGGCTTGGAGTTTGGGGCTCAGGCTGGCGTTCACACTCCAGTAAGCGCCTGCGCATCCGGAGCTGAAGCTGTTGCCTGGGGCGCGCGCATGATTCAAGACGGCCGCGCAGATGTTGTGATTGCAGGTGGCACCGAAGCCGCTCTACACGCTCTCACAATCTCGGCCTTTGCATCGATGCGAGCACTTTCGACGCGCAACGATGATCCAGCCACAGCATCGCGTCCGTACGACACCAGCCGCGACGGCTTCGTCATGGCTGAAGGCGCTGCTTGTTTGATTCTGGAATCTGAGGAACACGCAAAAGCTCGCGGTGCTCAGGTTTACGCAGTTTGGGGCGGCGCAGGTATGACCTCGGACGGTCACGACATTGCCCAACCACATCCTGAAGGTGCTGGCGCCATCCGTGCGATTGCCGCCGCCCTTGCTGATTCAAACTTAGCTCAATCCGACATTACCCACGTCAATGCCCACGCCACCTCTACCCCACTTGGCGACAAAGCCGAAGCGCTCGCGCTTCGTACAGCGCTTGGCTCGCACGCCGAAAATGTTTTAGTGAGTGCAACCAAATCGATGACCGGCCATTTGCTTGGTGGCGCTGGCGCCATCGAATCTGTGTTTTCGGTTTTGGCGATTCGCGATCGCGTGGCGCCCCCAACCATCAACCTGCAAGATCAGGAACCGGGCCTCGGCATCGATGTGGTTGCAAACGTTAAGCGCGATTTGCCTGCTGGTGACGTTGCGGTGCTAAACAACAGCTTTGGCTTTGGCGGCCACGATGTTGCGGTTATTTTCAAAAGCGAATAGCTAACCGACCGCATTCAGAAGTTTCAAATTCTGCATCTGCTCTAGTCCGCGGTAGGTATCAAGCTCCATATCCCAATCCACTCCCAGAAGTCGATTTATGGCAGCTGGGAGATTCAATGGATTGGGATTTTCGCTAAGTATTGCCTGAAGTTGATTTTCGTTAAAGATTGAATTTCCAACCGCATCCATATCGCAGCGCAGCAACCCAAGACTCGGGGTGAAAGCAAACCGTTCATGATGCCCAATCGCAGGTGCCAACTCAGTTATTTCAAATCGCAAACCAGGGATCTTGATTAATTCACTCGTCAGTCGGGCGCCCGTTCCATGAATGGAATTCCAAGTCAAAGAGGCACACAGCGAATTCGCCTCAACCTCAGAAGGCTGCCAATCAATTTGGAAATGTTGAAACTGGGTTTGGAATGCCCATTCCACCGCTTTAGCTAAATAATTTGGGCAAATAAAAATCGAAATGACCCCATGAGCTGGAGTCGCACTGATCGACTTCATCACTTGGTTTCCTT
>JBEAZM010000047.1:0-3333 GCA_041170125.1 Actinomycetota bacterium | reverse complement strand
GCTTTCGTAAAGGGCTTGCGCAACGAAGTTCAGGTTGTTGTCACTGTGATGAGCTTGAATCCACAGCACCTCTACGATGTAATCGCAATCAACGCCGCATCGATGTCCACATCGCTTGCAGGTCTGCCATTCTCGGGCCCAATCGGTGGTGTGCGCGTTGCACTCATCAACGGTCAGTGGATTGCCTTCCCTAAGTACTCGGAGCTTGAGCACGCAGTATTCGACATGGTCGTTGCTGGTCGCGTAACTGCAGATGATGTCGCAATCATGATGGTTGAAGCCGAAGCCACCACCAAGACAATTGAACTTGTTAAGGGTGGCGCCACCGCACCGACTGAAGAAGTAGTTGCTCAAGGCCTAGATGCCTCGAAAGCGTTTATCCGTACATTGTGTGAAGCTCAGTCTTCGCTCATGGCACAAGCCGCAAAAGAGACTGCCGAATTCCCACTCTTCTTGGATTACCAAGAAGATGTCTATGCAGCAGTTGAGGATTTGGCCAAGTCCAAGATCTCCGAAGCAATGACAATCGTGTCTAAAGCTGATCGTGAAGCCAAACTTGATGACATCAAAGCCGAGATTGTTGAAGCTTTGGCCGATCAATTTGGGGAACGTGCCGGAGAAGTTGCAGCCGCTTTGCGCTCTGTCACCAAGAAGGTAGTGCGGGAGCGCATCTTGCGTGACCAAGTTCGTATCGACGGCCGTGGTTTAACTGAGATTCGCCAGCTAAGTGCAGAGGTCGAAATCTTGCCTCGCGTACACGGTTCAGCTTTATTTGAGCGTGGCGAAACTCAGATTTTAGGTGTCACGACTTTGAACATGCTGAAGATGGAACTTCAGTTGGACACGCTTTCACCTGAAACCCACAAGCGTTACATGCACAACTACAACTTCCCGCCTTACTCAACTGGTGAAACTGGTCGAGTTGGAACACCTAAGCGTCGCGAAATTGGTCACGGCGCATTGGCTGAACGTGCACTCGTGCCTGTTCTTCCAACTCGCGAAGAATTCCCTTACGCAATCCGACAGGTGTCTGAAGCTCTAGGTTCAAACGGTTCCACATCTATGGGTTCCGTTTGTGCCTCAACCATGTCACTCTTGAATGCGGGTGTTCCGCTAAAGGCGCCGGTTGCAGGTATTGCGATGGGTCTTATCTCGGGTGAGGTTGACGGCAAAACTCAGTATGTTGCTCTAACCGACATTCTTGGTGCGGAAGATGCATTCGGCGACATGGACTTCAAGGTTGCTGGCACCCGCGAATTCGTAACTGCACTGCAGTTGGATACCAAACTTGATGGCATTCCAGCCGAAGTTTTGGGAGCTGCTTTGAATCAAGCTCGGGATGCTCGAATGACGATTTTGGATGTCATGCTCGAAGCAATCGATGCGCCAGATGAAATGTCTCAGTTCGCTCCACGCATCATTTCAGTGAAGATTCCAGTCGACAAGATTGGTGAGTTGATTGGGCCTAAGGGCAAAGTCATCAACCAGATTCAAGAAGACACTGGTGCTGACTTAACGATCGAAGATGACGGTACGGTTTACATCGGCGCCTCCGATGGGGTTGCTGCTGAAGCTGCTCTAGCCGCAGTGAATGCGATTGCTAATCCACACATGCCTGAAGTTGGCGAACGTTTCCTCGGCACCGTCGTTAAGACTGCCGCTTTTGGCGCGTTCCTCTCCTTGCTACCTGGCAAAGATGGTTTGTTGCACATTACTCAGTTGCGCAAACTGTCGGGTGGTAAGCGCGTTGAAAATGTTGACGATGTTGTGAGCGTCGGCCAGAAGATTCTGGTCGAGATTGCAGAAATCGATCAGCGTGGCAAACTCTCCTTAGCAATCGTTGATGAAAACAATTCTGCTGAGAAAGCTGAAACTGATTCCGAATGAGTTCTAAATTGAGCAAGCAGGCAAAGGTGATTAAGCCTTTGCCTGCTGCTCAGTTGCAGCGACTAGGTTCCAGTTTGATTTTGAGTCGCGAGCCCGATGGCTCGGTTGTAAAGCGAACTGTTTTGCCCGGCGGACTCAGAGTTATCACTGAACAAGTTCCTGGCGTCCGCTCAGTCACTGTAGGAATTTGGGCTGGGGTTGGAAGCCGCGACGAAACTCCGGCAATGGCTGGCTCAGCGCATTTCTTAGAACATTTACTTTTTAAGGGAACCAAGTCACGTTCCGCACTTGATATCTCCTCCACGATTGATGCTGTTGGGGGAGAGATGAATGCTTTCACCTCCAAGGAATACACCTGTTATTACGCCCGGGTGCTGGATGTCGACACTGAGCTAGCGATTGATGTGCTTTCCGATATGGTCATCAATTCGGTCATCACTAAAGCTGATTTCGAGCAAGAGCGGGATGTAATTCTTGAAGAAATCGCGATGCGGGATGATGATCATGCTGACAACGCACACGAGATTTTTGCCGAGGGACTTTTTGGCAATACCGACTTAGGCCGGCCAATTCTGGGCACGGTCGAAACTATTAATGCTGCTCAGAGAAATGCAGTATGGAAGTTCTATCGAAAGCACTACAGCCCTGACAGATTGGTTATTTCTGTCGCTGGTGCAATCGAACATGCTGAAGTAGTTGCGATGGTCAAGCGAGCTTTTGCCGATGTTATCGGTGGTACTAAATTGCCAGTCGCACGGCGCAAAGCCCGTCCAGCTGCATCTGCTCTTTCACCATTACGAATTTCACATCGCCAAACCGAACAGGCCCACGTCGTTTTAGGAATGCCGAGTTTTCAGCGCGGCGATGATCGGCGTTGGGCACTCGGCATTCTGAATGCTGTTTTAGGTGGTGGCATGTCGAGTCGCTTATTCCAAGAAGTTCGCGAACAACGCGGTTTGGCGTATAGCGTTTATTCATTCGTGCAGGCTTTTGCAGATACTGGTTATTTTGGGGTTTACACCGGAACCATGCCCGCCAAACTCGGCCAATCGCTCCAAGTGGTTCAACAAACTTTGCAAGACATCGCTAAGAATGGAATCACCGAGGCGGAGATGCTGCGCGGGCAGGGGCAACTTCGCGGCGGCTTCGTTCTTGGAATGGAAGATACTGGTGCCCGAATGACCAGAATTGCTAAAGCGGAACTGGTCTCAGGCGAGTTGCCTAGTGTTGATCAAGCGATTGCCGCTATTAACTCAGTTGATCTTTCCGAGGTAAGTGCTGTCGCAAGTAATTTACTGTCCCAACGACCCACCATTGCTGTGGTAGGTCCTTATCGGAACCAAAAAGAATTTAAAGCCGCGATTAAGGAAAAATAAAATGGCATATCGTGTTGGTGTACTTGGCTCCAAAGGTCGTATGGGTGCTGAAGTTGTGAAGGCCGTTCAA
>JBEAZM010000046.1:0-4825 GCA_041170125.1 Actinomycetota bacterium | reverse complement strand
CGGTTTTCAGCTTCTCAATCCTTCATACCCGGAACTGCAAGAGTTGGATGTTCTGCACGAGTTAGATTTACGGTCATTTGTTGCTGGCATTGATCTGGTCACCGATTCTGCTGTGGTGCGGCTCGCCGATCCACGGCGAGCACCACTAGCGATTGGTGATGCGATTTTGAAGAACTACGCCTCACCGATTGAAAAATTGCAGATGGCGGCTGCCGTAGCGCGCATTTTGAAGCGGGCACTCGGCAAGAAGATTGAATCAAACTTAATGAGCGTGGAGACGGACTTACTCGGACTCGGAGTGCCTCAGAAACTTTATGATCAGTTGGTCAAACCGTTTTTGACGGGCGTATTTCTCGCTGATCCAAGTCGAGTCAGTGCCAGCTACGGCGATTTTGTTTTGCGATCATTCTTCAATGGCACTCCGGCGGTTCCAGCCCAAGGCATGGGCCAACTACCAAAAGTGTTGGCCAACCGACTGCACCCTGGCAGCTTGCAACTCAACCATCGAGTAGAAAATCTCCACGGCCAGCAGGTTCAAACGAACCAAGGTACCTACAGTGCCGAGAAAATCATTCTGGCGGTTGCGCCAAAACAACTTCAGCAATGGTTATCAAATTTGCCGCAGATAACGACAGTCGGGTGTACGACTTGGTATTTTGCAGCTCCAAAACGCGTGAAGACTTCTGGCGCTTTGCGCATTGATGCCACGCAGAGCGGTCCAGTTTTAAATTCAGTGGTGCTTTCCGAAACCGCACCTGGATATGCAAGTGGCGGCAGATCACTAATTTCCACAACCACACTTGGTGGCGCCACTTTTGAGATTGAGAGCGCAGTTCGGACTCAGCTAACTGCGATGTGGGGCGAACAGGCTCAGACTTGGGAATTTGTAGAAAAGTTTGAAATCTCTGAAGCCTTGCCTTTGATTCAGCCCGGCGCAGGTTTGTCGCTGCCGGTGAAGTTAGATGCCCACACTTTTGTGGCAGGCGATCACCGTGACACCCCAAGTCAGCAAGGCGCGCTACTCAGTGGCCGCCGGGCTGCTCGGGCCGCAATGGCTAGGAAGTAGCGACAAAAAACTATGCAGCTTAAAAAGTTACTCCACCTCACAGCCGATGAACGGCGACTGCTGGCTAGACCAGCTAAGTACGCTGCGGCGATTTTTGGAGTAACTCTGTTGCTTGTCATCACAGGGTTAAGCAATCCAGTCGATGTTGCCTTGGTGACAGATTTGCGTAACACCCATCCGTGGACGGATGACTTATTTAAAGTTTTGGAATCACCAGGTCAGCGCCGATACGTTTACCCAATCACGATTCTTTTGAGCGTCATCTTCACGATTCGTCGCAAAGATTTACTGCCAATGATTGTGGCCGTTTCCGCTTTGCTGTTTACAAATGCAGTTACCGGTGTTTTCAAAATTCTGACGTTGCGAGGATTCCCACGCACCGCTGGTCCTGAAGCCTTTAATCCAAACTTTGGAGATATTGTCGATCTTGGTGCTTTTCCATCTGGTCACGCAGCAAACATTGCTGCTGCCTCAACATTGATGGTTTTAGCGGCATACTCGGCGCGACCAAAATGGCGCCCGCTCGCCACTCCAATCACCATCGTCACTGGCTTGTTAGCAGCATTGACATTCGTAAGCTCGTGGTTGCGTGATACCCACTGGGTAACTGACTTAATTGGTGGCTTGTCGCTCGGTGTCACAACCACAATCGTGGCCACACTTTGGGCGCTACATCTGCCGAATCACTGGCGGCATCCAGAACTCGCTGGGCGGCCGCGTTTAGTGATTTTCACTACCGGGGTTGTGGCTTTGGCGGCAATATTCATGTTTGCGGCGAATTCATTCCTCAGCCACTCCGGCACATCCGTGGTGTTGGTTGGTGGAACTTTGATTGCGATTGCGCGTGGATCTCAATTAGGAATTAAGCAAGCCATGGCCCGAAATGCCGAGAACAAAGCAAAAAATACTTAAGGCTCTGTCTAACTAAACGGTGGCCGCGAATCTGCTTGCACTGAAACCTTGCCGGCCGCTTTCCAAACTCGTGCAACCACATCGGTATCAGCTTCAGTAACCAGGTTGCCCATTAGTCGTAAAGCAATTTCCATGCCGAACTTTGTCCGCATGCCAATCGGTCCCAGCGTGCGCAACAAATCTGGATTAACCACGATCCCAGCCAATCGGCGCGCGATTGAAAACGCATATCCGTAGTGGTGTCGCAAAATGTTTGACCAGCCCAACAAGTCCTTCGGGTTAGATGCGATTAGTTCAGCAGCCAGTCGACCAGTCTCCAGGCCGTAATCGATACCCTCACCGTTGAGTGGATTCACGCAACCAGCAGCATCTCCGACGAGAACCCAGTTTGCACCGGCAACACCACTTACGGCACCGCCCATCGGCAGCAAAGCTGACCAGTAGTCGTGATGCGCTGCACCAAGTTTCCAAGCTTCACGCTGTTGGTCTGCGTAAAGGGCCAGCAAACTTTTCAGGTTGATATCGGCTGGTCGCTTGTTTGTGGCAAGCGTGCCAACGCCGATGTTCATTTTTCCTTCGCCTAAAGGAAAGAGCCAACCGTAGCCACTAAGAATTTCATTATTTTGACCGCGAAGTTCGAGATGTGAGGAAATCCAGGGATCTTCACTAAATTCTGAATCTATGTATGCACGCGATGCCACGCCGTAGACGGTGTCCTTATGCCACTCCCGACCCAGCATGCGGCCTAGTTGGGAACGCGCACCATCTGCAACCACAAAATTGTTGGCAGTGATTCGCAATTTGTTTTCGCCTTGTTTAAAAATAATCGCCGCAAGCTTGTCACCGTTGAATTCAACCTCAAAGGCTCGAGCGCCCTCTTGGGTTTTGGCACCAGCCTTCAAAGCCTCGTCGCGAATTGCGTTGTCGAGTACTCGACGTGGCGAAGCTGATCCTTGTTTTGGCAGATTTCCACCCGGCCACGGCAAATGCAGTTGTTGGCCAAAACCGTGTGCCCGCAATCCATGATTAACCGGGAGAGTTTTTACGAACTCCTGCATTCCCAAATGATGCAGTTCCGCAATCGCTCGCGGGGTTAGGCCGTCGCCGCATGCTTTGTCACGTGGAAACACCTCGGCATCCACCAGCAGCACATCCCGATTGGCACGAGCCAACCAAATGGCAGCGCTAGAACCCGCAGGGCCAGCCCCGATGACCAGTACATCTGTGTGGAGATTGCGTAAATCATTCATAACAGGGCAATCGTGCCTTGTAATAGGGGTTCGCCGCATCTTGGGTGGAACTAATACCATTTGCCCAACAACGAAAGCAGGCGGCTTTGAGCATCTTGAACAAATTCGAACGGCGAGTAGACAGATTGGTCAACGGTGCCTTCGCCAAGGCGTTTGCGACTGAAGTCCAGCCGGTTGAACTCGCCGCTGCGCTGGCCCGTGAAGTTGACGATCGAGCCGTGATCATCGGTGCTGGTCGGACTGTTGTTCCAAATGTATTCCGAATCGAATTGGCCCCAACCGATTTCGAACGACTTAACCCGTTTGCTAATGCCTTAAAACTTGAGTTATCCGGCTTTGTGCGGGAACACATCACGGAACAAAGGTTCACCACTCTTGGCAACATAGCGGTGGAATTAAATCTTGATCCGAATCTGAACACCGGAATTTTTCGGGTTAATGCGCAGGCTGAAGAAAACGGAGCTGTCATAGAAGACATACAGAGTGTAGAAACTCGACGTGGACCGCATGTGATTTTGAATGGCTTTGTTTATCCCCTCACAACCTCAACCACAGTAATTGGCCGCGGCACCGATGCCGACATCCGAGTAGACAACGGCAGTATTTCCCGGCGGCATTGCGAAATTGCACTCACCAACCCAATCACCATTCGAGACTTGGGCTCCACCAACGGCACCTGGATTCAAGGTGAACGCATTTCGCAAAAACAGATTGTTAGCGATGTCGATATCACGCTTGGGGATGTTGTCCTGCAGTTTCGGATGCGATAGGCCATGTCCGAACTTGCCATCACACTTCTGAGGTTCGGTTTCCTCCTCGTCTTGTGGTTGGCAATTTTTCTAGTTTTAAACCTAATGCGGCGCGACCTCAATCGAGCCGAGCGTCGCAAACAAGTTCGACCAGACTCAATGAAACTTGCACTTCCCACCAATCTGAATCGAAAAAGTCGCATCAACAAACTTGTAGTACTCGCAGATGGCAATCCGCAAAATGAGTACCCGCTGCAATCTGGGATGACGATTGGTCGGGCTGAAAGCAATTCGGTGGTCATCCAAGACGAATACGCCTCTTCCGTCCATGCCGAAATCACAATGGATGATGCAGGTTGGATTTACTCCGACAAAGGATCCACTAATGGCAGCTGGATTGGGCGCAAGCGAGTTGTTGAACCAGTTCGGTTGCGGCAGGGCAGTGAGATTCGCATCAACCAAACAACCTTGAGGTTCGTGAAATGAATCCAGGATTTGATTTTGTCGCCACATCCAATGTGGGTTTGATTCGAAGTGGTAACGAAGATGCTGGCTTGGGCTCGACTCGACTTCTTGCTGTAGCTGACGGCATGGGTGGCCATGCTGCTGGAGAGGTTGCATCAGCGACGGTGGTCAACAGCTTGTATGTCGGATTGACAGATCTGCCCTCCGACGTTGAAGCCGCCCAAGTTTGGTTGGAAGAAAACATTCAAGCGGCCCATGATCGGCTGGGCGAGATAGTTGCCGAGAATCCTGAGACCCGCGGTATGGGAACCACACTGTCCGCAGTCCTATATGCCGATGGCCAAGCTTTGATTGGTCATATTGGTGACAGTCGGATTTATCGA
>JBEAZM010000045.1:0-6992 GCA_041170125.1 Actinomycetota bacterium | reverse complement strand
GTCGGATTTAGATTCAGCACTCTGGAGACTTGGATACCGCCCCATTCGGGTCTCCAAATACAGCATTGGGGTTGCGCTAAAACAGCCCTTACTGGCTCGCAACAAATGGAACATAGCTATTGAACGCGCATTTCGAAATGGTGAGTATGAAGCTGCAAATCGTAATAATTAGCGCCCTTCTCGTTTCAGGTTGCGGCACCACAGCCGAGATCTCAAAAACCACGAGTGCGCCTACCGCTTTTAGACCTGGGGGCGACCAGGTTTGTAAAGACTCTTACGCTTTTGAGACAGTCGCGGCAATCACGGATGTGCAAAATCAAAAGTTCAAATATGAGTTGAAAGAACCTGGGACCGCAGAAGATTTCGAGCTAAAGCCTGGTGCTAATGAAATCAATATGCCTGGTGATTATTTATTGTCTGGCGACCATACTGATACCAGCATTGTGATTAATTCAACCGGCAATGGCGTAGTTCGGCTTTATCTGTCGAATCTCAAGATAACTAATTCCGCTACTCCAATTATTCGCGTGGAGAACTCAGCCCTTACCGAAATTCATTCGTTAGCAGAGTCAATGAATGTGATTGCAAGTTCGACAGCAGCCGATCCAAATGCAATCAATCAACATGCAATCAGCAGTAATGACAACCTACTAATCACGGGTGCTGGCGAGCTGAAAGTTACTAGTTCAAGTTTCGATGCCATAAACACAAGCGATAGTCTGGTTATTGAATCCGCCAATTTAGATGTTGTCGCGGGCGACGATGGCCTTGTCGGAGCTGAGCATCTCTACATAAACGAGTCAGATATCTCAATCGAAGCAGCAGATGACGGTATTCGTACAACTGATGCAACCTCAGAAAAAGTCGGGCTGCTTGAAATACAAAATTCTTCCATATCGGTAAATGCAGGTGACGAAGGAATTCAAAGCGCTACCGACTTAATTTTCTTCGATTCATCAGCAAACTTAGAAACTAAAGGCCACGGAATTCGAGCTACATGTCGAATTGCGCTTTCGGCAGATATGAAGATTTCAACTGATGCCGTAGGCGTAAAAAGCGATCGCGGGCTGACAGTATTTGGTGGTGAGGTTCAAATCATCCGCTCATTCGAAGGTCTTGAGTCTTATGCAACTCGAATCCTTGACGGAAA
The DNA here is from genome assembly GCA_041170125.1 of Actinomycetota bacterium. Classification (GTDB taxonomy): domain Bacteria; phylum Actinomycetota; class Actinomycetes; order S36-B12; family UBA5976; genus JAFMIT01. The sequence goes on along the minus strand of JBEAZM010000045.1, from coordinate 5,842 downwards.
CATCGACATCAAGAGTTCCGATGATGGTTTGAGCGTTCGTAAGCCTGATGACTACCGTGACTTTGATAAGAGATCTGCCGAAACCTACGATTTCGTGATGCGCGGTGGCACCTTAAAGATTTTGTCTTCGATGGATGCGATTGATTCAAACGGAAACATTTTCTTTTATGGCGGCAAAGTTATTGCAGCATCGGATGAATTAAATGTCGAGAGTAGTTTCGATAGCGAATATTTCTTTTTCGCTGAAGGCGGCACCCTTTGGGGTTTTTCCCATGCAGATGGTGAGTTCCCCGCACATGAAGATTCGAAAAATGTTTCGATGGTTGCATTCTTAGAGTCAGATTATCCAAAAGGTGTAACCGTAGAAATTCTTGGAAATGGCAAAATCATTGAATCTGAGATTTCAACAGAGCGATTTCGAACCATTTTCTTTTCATCGCCAGAACTCAAGCGTGGCGAGACATACGAGATTCGAGTAGCGGGCAAGAAGGTCGCTGAACTTGAAGCCGGAAGCCAAAAAGGAAAGCAACCCGGTTACAACCGAGTTCAGCGCTAATTCGAAAGTACGAGCGTTTCGTTGTCAGCCGCTAGCTTGACTGTATATGAGACAAGGTTGCGCTCGGCTGGCCCTTGCAAAACCTCACCGGTAGCGGCATCGAATTTAGCGCCGTGAATTGGGCAAATTATTTCCCCATTCTCAACCGCATTCAATGCACCGCTTTGATGTGTGCACTTGGCTTCAAAAGCTCGAAACTCTGATTCACTTTGACGAGTTACTAAAACGCGAAGACCTGCAGCCTCAAAAACTCGGCCTGCGCCGATTGGTACTTCTGAAAGAAGGCCGAGTTCAACTTCACCTTCGAGGGATGGAGTGGCGCCTCCAGGTGCTGCACATGCAGCTAGAAAAACTGCGCTTGCGGCTATAAATTCACGGCGGTTAGTCATGGTTGAAATCTAAGCGGAGACTGCGGCATCTGCATCTCAAGACTTAATCTAAATCGCGCCGGTCTTGTGGAGATCAATCGCTCGCCAGCAATACCAAGCGGCTATGGACCGATAAGGCGATCCCTCAGTTCCCAATTCATTGAATTGTTTTTCAGATGTCATCTCAGTTTCCCGATGGACGATTTGCCAACCTTTACGAACGCCATAATCACCTGCTGGCCAGATATCTAATCGCCCTAAGTCAAACATCAAAAACATCTCAGCTGTCCACTTACCAATCCCCCAAATTGCGCTCAGTTCCGAAATGATTTCAGCGTCCGTCATGTCCGCCAGTTCGCCCAAATGAATCCGCTTCTCTCGAACGGCTGCGGCAAGCTCAAATATCGTTCGAGCTTTAGACCCAGAGACTCCAAGCTCTCTGAACGCTTGACTCGAAAGGCGCTGCACTTTTAAGGGCGTGATAGTCCCCCGCATGGCTTTTTGAACCCGACCACTAATCGTGGCTGCAGCCGAGGTTGAGATTTGTTGGGAAATTACCGACAAGACGAGTGATTCGAAAGCTGCGGCTGGATTCGGCACATTTGGTGTCAGATCAAATCTAGGAGCTTTACTAATAACGGGCTCGAGCGCAGGAATCTGGGCTTTGATATGCCTAATTCCTACGCGAATCGAATTATCCGAAATCGACATGCTCCACCTCCAAATCCGCATCCAAAGCCGCAAGCAGGGAAGTAATTAGGAACATAGCTTCGGTACTGGGCTAAAGATGCGGCAACATTCCCGAAATATGTTGCGACTAACCTTACCCCGTGACTGAGATGCCATTATCGATAAGACATGTGGACGCCGAACTCCGTGCCGAAATCCGCCGACTCGGCGTTATTTTGGGGCAAACGCTGGTTGAGGTTGAGGGCCAGGACTTGCTCGACCGAGTCGAGGAAATCCGCACCCTTGTTCGCAGTGACGCCGATGCGGCAGCTGACGAGCTCAATAAACTCGACCTCAAAGACGCAATTCGGCTAGCCCGCGCATTCAGCACCTACTTCAATCTTGCAAACGTCGCTGAGCAGGTCTTTCGTGCCCGCGAATTAAACGAAGACCGCAAACAAACTGGTGGCCCACTCGTCCAAGCCGCTCATCGCCTGAGCGCCTCTGGTATTCCAGCTCGCGAAGTCACCACCTGTATTGCATCAATGAATGCCCGGCCAGTTTTCACCGCGCACCCAACTGAAGCAGCCCGCCGATCTGTACTTTTGAAAATCCGGCGAATCGCTGACTTGTTGACCCAGCCTGACGACACACACCGTAACCGTCGCTTGAAGGAAGCCGTTGCTCTTCTCTGGATGACGGATGAACTTCGGCTGGAACGACCTGAGGTTATGGACGAAGCGCGTAACGCTTTGTACTTTCTTGACGCATTGGCGCAGGGACCACTTGCGGAAATCTTGGATGAGCTTGAACACGTCATTCAAGAAATTGGTGCTGAGTTTCCAGCCGACGCTGCTCCTCTGACTTTCGGTAGTTGGATTGGTGGCGATCGTGACGGCAATCCTTTCGTGACTCCTGAAGTTACCCTTCGAGTTCTAGCTCTCATGCGTGACCATGCAATTCGCAACCTGTTGGTACACGTCGATCGAGTGCTCGAAGACTTGTCGGTTTCGGAACGCATCCTCAAGGCTGAGCGTGATCCGGAAATTTGGGAGTCCATCGAAGCCGATTTAGAAGTCTTGCCTGAACTTGACCATCGTTACCTTCGAATCAATGCCGAAGAACCGTGGCGCTTAAAGCTAACTTGTGTACGTCAGAAGTTAGTTAACACTCGCAATCGCTTGGTCACACGCGCTTCGCATGTGCCTGGCCATGACTACCTCTCAAACGCCGAGTTGATGGCTGATCTCCAGGTGGTCGGGAAATCCATCACGCGACTAAATCGAAAAGACAATATTGCCGAGAACATTTTCAAACGATTCTTGCGCATTGTTCGCGCTACTGGTTTGGGACTTGCCACTATCGATGTGCGTGAGCACTCGGAGAAACACCACCATGTGATTGGTCAGATCTTCAACGGTAAGCCTGATGGCGCCTACTCCAAGATGTCACCTGAAGAGCGCTTCATCACGCTCTCCGAAGCGCTATCGGCACCTGCACCACGCGAATATCGCGAAGAAAACTTTGACGAAACATCTGCCACCACCTTCGGTGCATTCACCGCAATTCGAGACGCGCAGGACCGTTTTGGCAAAGAGGTAATTGAGACTTACATCATCTCGATGACAAAGACTCCAGATGATGTGTTGGCTGCTGCAGTTTTGGCGCGCTATGCCGGACTGATTGATATCAATGCGGGATACGCCCGTGTAGGTATCGCGCCATTGCTCGAAACTGTTGAAGAGTTGCAGGCCGCTGGCGAGATTTTAGATCGACTCCTCTCCAACCCCATTTATCGCCAGCTTGTGCGACTCCGCGACGATGAACAAGAAGTGATGCTTGGTTACTCAGATTCAAACAAAGACGCTGGCATAACCACCTCCCAGTGGGAGATCCACCTAGCTCAGCGCAACCTGCGTGACGTTGCTGCTCGCCATGGCGTGCGGTTGCGGTTATTCCATGGTCGCGGTGGCACGGTTGGTCGCGGTGGTGGCCCAACTTATGAAGCCATCATGGCTCAGCCCTATGGGGTCTTAGATGGCGAAATCAAAATTACTGAACAAGGTGAAGTTATTTCCGACAAGTACTTGTTGCCATCACTTGCCCGCGCCAACTTACGTCAAACTCTTGCGGCTGTCATTGAGGCCACGCTTTTGCATCGCACATCCCGCCAGTTTGAGGACACCATCAAACAATGGGATGCTGTCATGGATATGGCATCCGATGCGGCGTTCAACAAGTACCGCAACCTCGTGCGGGATGCCGAATTGCCTCGCTATTTTGCGCTCTCCACTCCGGTTGAGGAACTGGCTAACATCCACATGGGATCGCGACCATCACGCCGTCCAGACACTTCTGCAGGCATCGATGGACTTCGTGCTATCCCCTGGGTGTTCGGTTGGACTCAATCACGCCAAATCGTGCCTGGTTGGTACGGTGTCGGAACTGCCCTCGAAACCGCTCGCAAAGCTGGCAACGAGCAACTACTACGTGACATGTATAAAGACTGGCATTTCTTCCGCAACTTCATCTCCAATGTTGAAATGACACTAGCTAAAACTGACATGAATGTTGCAAAGCATTATGTTGAAGAATTAGTACCTGTCGAGCTGCATCGCATTTTTGATGACATCCAGGACGAACACCAGCGGACAATTCGAGAAATTCTGTTGGTTACCGAAAGTTCAAAGTTGTTGGAGCACAACCCAGCACTTGCCAGCACGTTGCAGGTGCGCGATTTCTACCTACTGCCATTGCAGTTCTTGCAGGTTTCTTTGCTTGAGAGAATCCGCACGGCTCGCGACAGCGGCGAGGAACTAGATACCGAGATGAGCCGGGCACTTTCGCTCACCATCAACGGTATTGCTAATGGGCTGCGCAACACCGGCTGATTTTGACCAAATTTATGGGCGGCTGCAGGTTTTTCGCAGCCGCCCATAAATTGTTATTTGATTAAGTCTTCGCGATTTACAAAGTCTGAAATCACTTCCGTTGGGATTGGAATAGTCACCACTCCAAAACTTCCTGGGGCAACCGAATACTCGTCAAATGAGATTACTAGTTGGCCTTTGTTATTTACGAAAAAGTCTGAAGACAATTCCAAGACGTTTGCTTTAGATACATCTTTTGCAAAGAAATGCTTTGGGTGATTCTGAATGTAGGTATCTAAGTATTCAGCAATCACGACCTTAGCTTCATCAGTAAGCAGATCTCCCCACTCGAGCACTTTCTGCTGTTCAACATCCACTATGTCATAGGAACGCATCTCGATACCACTACCGAGAATCACGCTAAGGTAATTACGAACCACCAACACTCGGTCAGTAAGCTGAATGAAGTCATAATTTGACCCAACATATTTATGGATAGGTTCGGCTGGAGTCGCACCTTCGTAATCATCCAGATAATTCGCATATAAAGCCTCAGCTTCAGCTTGGTATTTTTGATTGAGTTGGCTACCTACTTCACCTAATTGCGATAGGTCAGGAACGGTTACATCGATTTCAAGTGCCAGCTCATTATTTACGCTCGCGAATCTTGAAAGCGTTAGAAAATCAATCACCGGTGCAGCGATATCGTAATCGCGCACAGAGGTTGCTACAGCTGGAAATGCATTAAGTGCAATCACAATTGCTGCGATCCCACCGAATACTTTTTTGTATCCAACGCCTTTTGCATTTGGCTTAATGGCTCGCGCTACTACTCCATCTAACGCCTCTGGAATTTCAAAATCTTTCTTAGAGTTGATCAAGTCTTCAATGCGCTTCATGCGAGCTCACTCTCTTCGTTATCTATTTGAATACGCAGCACGCTAAGTCCGTTATAGAGCCGATACTTGACCGTGCTTAATGGAATGTCGAGTAAGTCGGAAATTTCCTGAAGTTTCATGTCTTCATAAAATCGCAATACCAAAATTGTTCGAAGATCAATTGGTAGTGCGAGCAGTTGCAAATGAAGCGAATCCTCTGGAGCGGAAGCCAAAACAGAACTGGCCTCCACCAACGTCAAGTGTTCTTTTCGCTGCCGCAGCAGATCTAAAGAAGTGTTGATTGCGATGCGCGTCAACCAAGTCTTGGCAAACTCAGGGCTTTTCAAAGTCTCTAGCTTTGCAACGGCCTTTGCATAAGTTTCGCTTACCACTTCGAGCGCGTCTGCTTCGTTTCGAACATACGTGTAAGCCACGCGATAGACACTTTCCCGAGCTTGCCAAAGACTTTCCATGGACTCTTTACTCATTATTTTCCTAACC
>JBEAZM010000044.1:0-3247 GCA_041170125.1 Actinomycetota bacterium | reverse complement strand
TCTTCGCTGGTTGAATTGAAAGTCGCACTGGACAATGTTCTGCGGGGAAATCAATGGATGTCGGCGGATCTCGCGGAACATATATCTAATTCCATTAATGGAGTAGAGCTCTCTGAACAAGAGCGAAAAGCATTAACACTTTATGCCTCGGGCTTGACGATGGAAGCTGTCGCTCGGCGGATGAATATTTCAGAAAATACGGCGAAGTACTACATTGGTAGAGTTCGAGATAAATATCAGCAGGCGGGTATTCAAGCTAGAACCAAAGTTGAATTGAACCGCGCAGCTCGAGATGCAGGGCTTATAAATTAGTTTTGAACTTCAACCAAAACTGCATTCTGCTCGGAATCAAAATCTAGTGTTAGATTTTTTGGTAGGTCGTTATTTAAACTTTCAAACGCGAATTTGAGATTTTTGTTGCTTTGGATTTTAAATATCAGAGAAGACTCGCCATCGAACTCAAACATTCGAATTCGAATGGAATCTGTTTCCAGTTGCAACACCAAATTCTTAAGAAATTCTTGAACCTCAATATTGAGATTTGGAATATCTGATTCGATAGGCAAATCTGAGGCATCAATATTTAAAGTATTTTGGGCCTGCAGATCTTTTAAGAAGTCCAAAGATCCAGAGTAACTATTTACTTTTCCAGGCGTTCCACCAAGTAGATTTCTGATTTCTCCCGCGTATTGCGCAGCAAATCTGCGGGTTTCAGGGGTGAGGAGAGCTTTTGGATTCGCATGCAAAGCTGCCAGAAAATCTCTTATCTCATTTGAAACTTCATTCCATTTTGTACGCCGTGTTTCGACAGCTAGCTGTTGGATGTTTTCTTCAATAATTTGCTCCCAAAGTGCCTGATTGTCGGCAATTTGTCTATCGAGCCTTTGCATGCCCCAAATCAGTACTGCGAGAAAGAGTCCAACGAAAAAAACCATGGCGATGGCTGTGCCTAGTGGATACGCTCGACACTCAGATGGCAAATAGGCAACAAAAATCAAAGGTGCCAGGCGTGAAAGCGCGAATAAAGCAATCTTTGTCTTGATTGATTTGAAAGCTAGTAAGAAAAGGATTGAACTGAATCCGTTAGCGTTCACGGTCCACTGCACGAGACCGATGTTCTCGCAGTATGGATTGCTCGACATTAAAAGGTGCTCATTGAAAATTTGCAGCGAAAAACCAATAAACGCAAAGATTTCTCGGAATCTATAGTTCCAAAAAATAATTAAAGCCAAACTGATACCAAGTAAGGTCCCAGTGGAGCCAAGCAAGAAGTCGAAATTGTTGGCTAGATTGAAGCTTTCTAAAGTCACAAGAAAGATAAAGACGGTGCCAAGCTGGGTGCCGGCTCGTGTAAGCACATCTTGATCAACAATCGAAGATGAGCGTGGTGGCAAAACCTTTTCACTACCTTTAGCAGAAAGTGGAAGTTCGATTGTTACTTTGATGCCGCTTGGGCTGTTTGCCGATATTTCGGCAGAACCACCAAGTGAAGTAATACTTTGTTTAATGGTGTTTCGAATACCAAATTGTTCTGCTGTGGAATCAGGTATGCCAATCCCGTTATCGAAAATGGCAATCCGAATATTGTCTGTCACCTCAGCTTCAATTCGAACCGCAGTTGCCTTTGCGTGGCGTTCGACATTTCGCAGAGCCTCGGTGATTACGTCAGTTAATACTCCAGCTATTGTGGGTGAAAATTCCTTATCGGGCCAGATCGAAACAGAAACGTCATTTATTGATATCTCTGACCGAGTGATTGCCTCGGCTACGCATTCATGAAGAGTTGCAGCTTTGACTTCGTATACAGAGCTTTGAATTATTTCTAAGTCTCGTTCAATCGTGGCTTTTGCAAGCGATAATTGCTCAGTCTTTACTCCACCCGAAAGTACGCTCAAAGTATTGAGCAATGTTTCATGAACTTGCCGTTTGACTGCAAGTTCAGACTCAGCAACTGCTTTGCGTTGTTCGCGTTCGGTGACTTCATTCCGCAATGCCACAAACCGCGCTTCAATTTCGGTCGCTCTGGTGAAAGCGCGATTAAAAATGAAAGTCAAAGTAGTCGCGAGAATGAGGTTATAGATCCAACTTAAGCCATCATCCATCACTGGCTGTTCTGTAGAAATGGTCAAATAAAAATGTACGGTAGTCACGATGAGAATGACTTTGTATGAGTACGTCGGAGGTTTGGAAAATGCAGTTAGAAAGAGCAAGCCAAACAAAATGTAGCCCAACGGAATCCACGTTACGTCAATTTCATCACCAAAAGACAATGGCATCAAGAGTGCTACACAGATAGCGGTTGTTTGCAAGGTATAACGGTGATTTGGTTTGCTGAAACTGGCAATCCATAGAATCAAACTGGTAATCGCAATAGTTATGCCGAAAACATTCAGGCTATCTGGTACGAAAACAAAGTGTCCAAAAATTAGAACATTCATAAATGTGCCAATTAAAAGTTGGGTATAGAACTGCCATTTGAAAAGTATCTGACTTAGATCTACCCGATTTTCCATCAGGATAATTTCAATTCCGCATTTTGGTTAACTGGACAACGAAATGTGATTGCTCCTTCGCCTGCATCGGTGTAGATCTCACAAATATCTGTGTCGACCAAGATTCGAAAATCTTTACTCGCGCCCACGTGAATGATTTTAGGATTGTGCGAGGTGACAGTCAGAAGCCCGTATTCACAACTTATTTTCCAAGTATTGGAACCCTCGACTTCTAGATTCCAAGTGTCACCAACCACGCGGCCGGTCCAAGTTGAGGTGACTGATTGGTGATCACTCAAATCTGGGAAGCTCATGGATTCGAGCGGTGTCACTCGAAGTCTGTGATTAACCAAACTGATATGCGCTGGTACCGATTGGGCGCCAGTCCAACTAGAACCTGCAGGTGGTGTGTCATTGATTTCTTTTAACCAAGAAATCAACCCTGGCTTACCGTCTCTATCGTAAAAAAGTGACGTGGCATAAATCTCACCCGAATTGGAAAAGTCTCCCCAATAGGTGGGCTCAAACTTTTTACCATCGTAATTACCAACAGCGTAGCGAACCCCAATATGTCCGGTGGCATCCATTGCTGAAACAAGTAGAATCCAGTGCCCATCGAGTTCTACCAATTGCGGGCATTCCCATACTGTGCTCTGAGGAGATGGTTCTGGTAAGCCAGTCTCGATGTTGGCTAGTTGGCCAACTAGTTTCCAGTTCACTAGGTCAGCGCTCTCATATTCAACGATTGCGCCCTT
>JBEAZM010000043.1:0-4439 GCA_041170125.1 Actinomycetota bacterium | reverse complement strand
CTTCTTGCACCATTGCACGAGCAACCATGTCGCGCGGTGCCAAGTCTTTGATGGTTGGGGCATAGCGCTCCATGAAGCGTTCACCAGATTCGTTGCGCAAAATGCCACCCTCGCCACGCGCACCTTCAGTGAGAAGTACGCCTAGACCAGCTAAACCGGTTGGGTGGAACTGGTAGAACTCCATGTCTTCAAGTGGCAAACCTTTACGCCAAACCACACCCATGCCGTCACCGGTTAGCGTGTGAGCGTTTGAAGTGGTTTTAAATACTTTGCCAAAACCGCCGGTGGCAAAAACCACACTCTTGGCATGGAAAACGTGAATCTTGCCGGTGGAAAGTTCAACCGCAACCGCACCCGCAGCACGTGGCTCGCCACTGGTTTCATCGAGCAAAACATCCAGCACGTAGTACTCGTCGAAGAATTGCACATCCTGCTTGATGCAGTTTTGGTAGAGCGTCTGCAAAATCATGTGACCAGTGCGGTCGGCGGCATAGCAAGAGCGGCGCACGGCTGCCTCACCATGGTTACGGGTGTGACCACCAAAACGGCGCTGGTCGATTTTGCCTTCTGGGGTACGGTTGAATGGCAGGCCCATTTTTTCGAGGTCAATCACCGCATCGACAGCTTCTTTACACATGATTTCAGCGGCGTCCTGGTCAACCAAGTAGTCGCCTCCTTTGACAGTATCAAAGGTGTGCCATTCCCAGTTGTCTTCTTCGACGTTTGCAAGAGCAGCGCACATGCCACCCTGTGCTGCACCCGTGTGTGAACGGGTTGGGTAGAGCTTTGTCAACACCGCAGTGTGTGCTCGCTGGCTCGCTTCGAGAGCCGCGCGCATTCCAGCGCCACCAGCGCCAACGATGATGACATCAAATTTGTGAATCTCAACCACTTTATTTTCCTAGCCGATATTTGGATCGAAGGTGAAGATGACGAGAGTGCCGAGGGCAATGATGAAGACTGAACCGGAATACAGAATCGTCTTCAACCAGAAACGAGTCTTGTCGCGTTCGGCGTAATCGTTGATGATTGTGCGCAAACCGTTTGTTCCGTGAATCATTGCGAGCCAAAGTTGGAGCAAGTCCCACATCTGCCAGAACGGGCTAGCCCAGCGGCCAGCGACGAATGCAAAGTTGATGCGCTGCACGCCGCCATCCAGAATGTTCATGATGAACAAGTGGCCAAGCACCAGCACCAGCAAGACGATGCCAGAAATACGCATGAACAACCATGAATACATTTCGTAGTTCGAACGAACCTGGGAACGAGTGCGTGGGGGAGTTAGAACTGAATTGCTCATGCGCCACCGCCAAATAGTTTCTCGATTGTGTGAATCATCATGAAGTAGGTGCCTGGAATCATCAGCGCAACCCACAGGCCGACAATTCCCCAGAGCATTTGCTTTTGGTAACGCGGACCTTTGGACCAGAAATCAACCAAGATGATGCGGACGCCGTTGAGAGCATGGAATAAAACTGCACCAACCAGGCCAACTTCCATCAAGTTCACGATTGGGGTTTTATAAGTCTCAATGACAGCGTCATAAAGTGCAGCATCGACTCGAACGAGAGCTGTGTCGAGTACGTGCACGAATAGGAAAAAGAACACCGCAACACCAGTAATGCGATGGGCCACCCAGGACCACATGCCTTCCCGGCCGCGATAGAGCGTTCCGACGGATGCGGCCACGCCCCACCTCCTTCAGATTGATTTCAGACAGGATTTCTACTGCCTTTTCAGGTGCGCAGTTTAGGTGGAAAACTAGGCTCTGCATCTGAGACTTTTGACCGCGTGGTTAAAGTCACATTTTTAGTTCAAGGAGGAACTATGCAAATCACTTCACAGGATTGGGATCGGCTAATCGCACAAGCCCGAGAGGTGATGCAACGGGCATACGTTCCCTACTCCAAATTCCCAGTCGGGGCGGCCGCTTTGGTTGAAGACGGCCGAATCGTGAGTGGTTGCAATGTTGAGAACGCCTCCTACGGTCTAACTCTGTGCGCCGAGTGCGGTTTGGTCTCAGAGCTGGCCGCAACCGGTGGTGGCAAATTGGTTGCTTTTGCTTGTGTGAACGCCGAAGGCGAATCGCTTACCCCGTGCGGTCGTTGCCGTCAGTTGTTGTTTGAACATGGTGGCAAAGAGCTACAGGTTTGGAATGGGGACGGAATTTTGACCCTCGAGGACTTACTGCCCGGAGCATTTGGTCCGCACGACATGTTTTAGTTGATTCACCAATATCTCTCTTTGAAAGTAGCGTTGAGCACATGACATCTTCAACTCCAGTTGGAATCATTGCGGGGACTGGTTTCTATTCCATCGATGAACTCACGAATCCACAACCACAAACTGTCTCGACTCCCTTCGGGGAAGCCGCTGTCACGACCGGAGATTGGCAAGGCGTGCCCGTAGTGTTTTTGACTCGTCATGGCGCAGGTCATTCCGTGCCGCCGCACCTCGTGAACTATCGCGCAAATGTTTGGGCACTAAAACTGCTTGGTTGTGTTGATGTTTTTGCGATCAACGTAACAGGCGGAATAGAAACTGATTTAACTCCTGGCAGTTTGGTGTGTCTAAGTGATTTCTTAGACTTCACAAAAAACCGCATCCCAACTTTTTATGATGGTTCAACTCCAGAAGGCGTCGTTCACGTTGATGTACTCGAGGCCTACCATCCCGAATTGCGCAAAGAAATTCTGTCGGCTGCCGCATCTGTGAATGAATCGATTCGCGATGGTGGTGTTTATGCCTGCTTCGAGGGGCCGCGATTTGAATCACCAGCTGAAATTCGAATGGCAGCAATGCTTGGTGGATCGGTTGCGGGCATGACAGGTGTGCCTGAAGTGACTTTGGCGGTAGAAGCAAAAATGCGTTACGCCGCAATCTCCCTCGTAGTGAATCCGGCCGCGGGCCTCTCAGAAGAGGCCATCACGATGGAAGACGTCAATCGAGTACTCACCGAATCAAGTGTTTCTGTCGTCAACATTTTGCGGCAAGTTATTAAGAATCGAGCTGCTGCATGAGCACCATAATTTTGCGGGATTTGGATTTTGTCGTCACGGTCAATGAGTCCAACCAAATTTTGCGTAACACCAGTGTTGTGATTTCGGATAAGAAAATAGTTGCGATTGGTGATTTTGCGGAGGTCACGCAAAAGTACCCAGCGGCCGAAGTTGTAAATGGCGATGGCAAATTACTTCTGCCGGGTCTAATCAACCTGCATACGCACACCCCGATGACACTGCTGCGCGGATTGGCTGAAGACACAGATTTACAAGGATTTCTGAAGCGTATTTGGGCGGCCGAAGGCGCAGTCATGGATGAGCCGACGGTCGAACTCGGAGCCAAGCTTGGAGCCGTAGAGTCGCTCCTAGGTGGAGCCACGACCACCCTTGACATGTATTTCCACCACGTCGCAGCTCATCGCGGTGCTGTCGCGGCCGGCAGTCGACATATTGGTGGCCCAACCTTTATGGATTTCCCAGGTCCCGATAACAAACTTTGGGATGAACGTTTTAGCTGGATTGAATCTTGGCCTAAAGAATTAACAGAAATCGGCGGACCACAGGTGCCGACAATGGCTGGACCACACGGCACCTACACCGTTTCTGAAGTTCACCTGCGTGATGTGCTTGCGGCTGTTTCGGATTGGGAAAATCCGCTAGTCACAATTCACATCTCCGAAAATGCTGCTGAGAATGCTGATGTGCTCGAAAGATTTGGCAAAACTCCAACCGAGTTGTTGATTTCAGCGGGCGGACTAGATGTCGGTTATCCGATTGTTTTTGGTCACGGTGTGCACTTGAGTGAATCTGACCGAGCTGCGATTTCAAACTCGCCAATTTCGGTTGCACATTGTCCCGGTTCGAATTTGAAGCTTGCGTCTGGTGCTTTGCATTGGCAAAACTGGCGGCAGGCTGGTGTCCGGGTTGGCATCGGCACTGATGGTTGCTCAACTTCCAATGATTTGGACATGTGGATGTCGATGCGACTTGCCGGCTTATTGGGCAAACTAACTGCGGACGATCCGACTGTCGCCACAGCTACTGACATTTTGCGCGCTGCCACAATCGAAGGTGCTGAAGCGCTCGGCATGGGGGATGTGATTGGCAGCATCGAAATTGGTAAACAAGCAGATTTAGTGCTGATTGATTTGGCAGCACCACATCTAACACCGGTGCACGATGTTCCAGCGCTTTTGGTTTTTGCAGCTGGTCGCGGCGACGTGGTTGATGTCATGGTGGATGGGGAATGGGTTGTCCGCGAAGGGGTTTCGACAAAAGTTGACATGCCAGAACTGTTAGCAGCTGCAAACCAAGCCGGTGTTGCTGCAGCTAAAGCCGCAGATGAGGCATGATGTTTGAACCCAACACTTCAGTTACCGAAATTATCCAACGACTTCGACTTGAACCCTTGCCAGGTGAAGGTGGTTATTGGGGTCC
>JBEAZM010000042.1:0-8577 GCA_041170125.1 Actinomycetota bacterium | reverse complement strand
CGCAATCGGGTAACTCCATATATGAAGCCGCTCCTGCAGAGATTCGAGACATTCAAATTGCGCCGGCTAGTCAATCTATTTCTGTTAGTGCGCCTGGGGAAGTTGAGTATGGGAATCCATTTAGCGTTGCGCCCACCGCTACCTCAGGATTAACCGTGGTTGCTGAATCGCAGACCCCTTCGGTGTGCGCAGTCTCTGAATACCAGGTGACATCACTTGGCGTTGGAGAGTGTGTCTTACGGTTCAGCCAGAATGGCAATTCAAATTACGCATCTGTATCGGTTACTCGCACCGTAAACGTCGCTTATCAGTCGGTACAAAAGCCCGCGCTGCTCTCACCTGTCAAAAAAATCAAAGTAGTAACTTTGCGGTGGAAGGCGCCTACGAATGCGGCGTTTAGTGGACTTCAAAGTTATCGAGTTAAGTATCGGATTGCCTATCCGGGGAAGGCGTTCTCTCGATGGGTTTCGAAAACTGTAACTTTGAGATCGTTAAAAGTGACGCTTAAGCAAGCGAAATACCGCATGGAGTATCGCGTGGTTGCGATTGCTGCGACCTCTGTAAGCCCGGCGGCAATCGGTACTGTCCAAGTTAAATGACGGGGAAATTAGATGCATGAACAGCCAAACACAAACATCAAGTCACTAGGCACACCGAGAATTGAGTCACCGATGTTGGCTCGATTACATGCCAATCGTGCCGAAGACCGTTTTGTGGATGACTCCGAAAAGATTTTGTTCGACGATAACTTGCATGACATTGTTGGAAAGTTTGAATCTGTCACTGAATTGCCAGCATTTGAGCGCGCAGGTGCTCGGGAAAAGATTTATTTCGACCCATCGAAAGTTCGCGTTGGAATTGTGACTTGTGGTGGATTGTGCCCAGGCATGAATAACGTGATTGCCGGGTTAGTGCAGGAATTACGGACCTTGTACGGCGTTCGCAGTATTACGGGATACATGAATGGCTATCAAGGTTTTATTGCAAGTTACGGTCATCCAGTTGTCGATTTGAGCGAGGTTGATGTCCAGCCAATGCGCTCCCAAGGTGGAACAGTGCTGGGAACTTCGCGCGGTAATCAAAATCCTGTTGAGATTGTGGATCAGCTTGAGCAGTCTGGGATTGGAATCCTTTTCGTTATTGGTGGTGATGGCACGATGCGAGGAGCGCAATCAATCGCCGACGAGGTCAACCGACGCGGGCGAAAAATCTCAATCGTTTGTATCCCAAAAACTATCGATAATGACATCCCGTACATTGACCAAAGTTTTGGCTTTCAGACTGCGTTTGCAGAGGCTGCTCGAGCAATCCAGGCGGGTTATGTTGAGGCCACTGCTGCGCCCAACGGCATCAGCATTATTAAATTGATGGGTAGATATTCAGGCTTTATCGCATCGTTTGCGGCACTGGCTGATACTTCAGCGGATTTTGTATTAATCCCAGAAGTACCTTTTGAGCTAGATGGCCCGGGTGGATTTTTGGAGCACCTCGAAAGCCGGATGCGAGAAAAAGGCCACGCTGTGATTGTTACCGCAGAGGGCGCCGGCCAAGAACACTTCTCCGGTGACCTCGGTATCGATGCTTCAGGCAATAAAAAGTTGGCCGACATCGGTGGGTTACTGAAGCACCGGGTTCAACAGCACTTCGACGACCTGCAGATTCCTATCTCACTTCGCTACATTGATCCGAGCTACGCAATTCGTTCAGTCGCGGCCAATGCCTACGACTCGGTTTATTGCATCCAGTTGGCTCAGGCCGCGGTGCACGCTGCCATGGCTGGAAAAACTGAAGTAGTGGTTGGCCGATTTAAACGCAGGTTCGTACACCTACCGATTCCATTGCTGGTTAGCAAGACAAATCAGGTAAATCCAGAAGGCGATTTGTGGTGGTCTGTCCTAGAAAATACTGGACAGCCTGCTCATTTCGGGCCAGCCGTTTCTGAGTAATTATCAAAATTGATATTCAGCTCGACATATTGGGTCACAGGTAGGTAACCCTTACTGTTACAAATGTGAAAAATCTGCACTTTGGGCTACAAACACTTTAGCCATTGGGCTACTCTCTGCCGACATTTAAGACCGAAAGGACTTACCGTGGCTCGCTGGTTACGAAATGCCGTGATGGCATTGTTACTCAGCGTAATTTTCGTACCAACCACGATGGCAAGCGCTGAAGGCGAAACTTCAACGATTTTTGGCGTCATGGTTGATAAGGATGGAAACCCGCTGCAAGGCGTGGAATTCACAATTACGCTCCCCGACACTTCTGAAACGATTGTTACCTCTGACGCCACAGGCAGATGGGAATACGTTGTAACTGTATCGGGCTCGTACCAAGTCACTATCAACCCAGATTCCCTGCCCTCTGGAGTGGCATTAACGGAACCAGATCGCGTCACAAAGTCTGTGATTGTTTTTGGGCTCGGAAATGCTCTACCTGAGATGAAGTTCCTCACGGGCGATGGCCCGGAACGGGCGAGCACATTCGATGTTGCGATGCAGCTTGCGCTTGATGGTTTGATTCTCGGAGTCACAATCGGTTTGGCCGCGGTCGGTCTGAGTCTGATCTTCGGAACAACCGGACTCACAAACTTCGCGCACGGTGAGTTGATGACACTTGGTGCGATGGTCGCATATTTCCTGAACCAACTCGGAATCCACATCATTCCAGCGGCGCTTTTGTCCGTAGGCCTTTCAGTTGTGCTCGGCGGTTTCATCCAGGATCGCTATTTATGGAAACCACTGCGCAAACGCGGCACCGGCCTTATTGCGATGCTCGTGGTTTCAATCGGCTTGGGTCTCGCTGTCCGTTATGTATTCCTGTACATCTTCGGTGGCGACAAGATGCAGTACCAGCAGTACTCCGGCCAGGCCGGCTTACAGTTTGGGCCACTTAGCATCACTCCAAAATCAATCGTTTCAGCTGCTATCGGCGTACTTTTGATTGCTGCCACTGTCGCTTGGCTACTCAAATCGGCGATGGGCAAGGCCTCACGTGCGGTTGCGGACAATCCGGCTCTAGCTTCAGCTTCTGGCATCGACGTTGAGAAAGTCATCTCCACGGTTTGGATGCTGGGTGCCGGCCTTGCTGCTTACGCAGGTGTCATCATGGGCATGAACCAAGGTGTGCAGTTCATCATGGGTAGTGACATCCTGTTACTCATCTTCGCGGCAGTAACGCTCGGTGGGTTAGGCACGGCATACGGGGCAATTGTGGGATCGCTGATTGTTGGACTTTTCGTTCAGCTTTCGACCCTTTTCATTCCGACAGAACTTAAGTATGTCGGTGCCTTGTTCGTACTGATTGTGATCTTGCTGGTTCGTCCGCAAGGCATCCTCGGTCGGAAAGAACGGATTGGTTAATCATGGACTTTATCTTTATCTTCCAGCAATCAATCAGCGCTGCAGTTGGTGTGAACGCAATCATCTTCGCACTCGCAGCTATCGGTTTGAACATGCACTTTGGCTACACCGGTCTCTTGAACTTCGGTCAAGCAGGTTTTCTTGCCGTCGGTGCCTACACAGTCGCAACCTTGGTGGTCAGTTTCGACGTTTCGCTGTGGCTTGCCTTCCTTGCAGGTATTGGCACTTCAATCATTTTGGCGTTGCTACTCGGTATCCCAACCTTGCGGTTGCGGGCTGACTACCTAGCCATCGTCACGATTGCAACTTCCGAAATCATCCGTCAGGTTGCACGCTCGGTCACTATGCGCGAGTACCTTGGTGGTTCGGATGGCATCACCGGCAAGTTCGGAGCTGAGTTTTTTGATCTCAACCCATTTCCAAACGGTCTCGACACCCCGCTAATTCGCTTCACGCCGAATGACCTCTGGGTGGTTTTAGTTGGTTGGACTCTGGTTGCGCTTTTCGTATTTTTGAACTGGGTAATCATGCGTTCGCCATGGGGCCGCGTAATTAAGGGTATCCGCGAGGATGAAGATGCCGTTCGCTCGCTCGGTAAGAACGTTTACCTTTACAAGATGCAAAGCCTGATTCTTGGCGGTATTGCTGGTTCAGTCGCAGGTTTCGTTTACGCAATCTCGCGGCAGTCAGTGCAGCCAGACAACTATTCGACAGCCCTAACCTTCTTTGCTTATGCGGTATTAATTCTTGGTGGTGCTGCCCGCGTATTCGGCCCAGTGGTTGGATCCGTGATTTTCTGGTTCTTGCTCGTGTTTATTGAGCAGTTCTTCCGACAGGGCATGTCCGCCAACTTGATTCCAGACTGGTTGATGAACAACAACCAGGTGGGTTCGGTTCGATTTATCTTGGTGGGTGTGGCATTGATGCTTTTAATGATTTACCGACCACAAGGTATTTTCGGCGACAAGAAGGAGTTGGCTCTCAATGCTCGTGCATGATGAATCCACAGGCTCGACTCCGCGTCGAGACGCTGCGCTTGCAGCTCTAGCAAATGTCGAACCGGTTGCAGGTGTTTCGAAGCCGGATCCGATTGTGATCGCCGACAAAGTTGTGCGGCAGTTTGGTGGCCTCACTGCGGTTGATGTTGACCATGTTGAAATTCAACGTGGCAGCATCACTGCGCTGATTGGTCCAAACGGAGCTGGTAAAACCACGTTCTTCAATCTGTTGACTGGTTTCGATAAGCCAAACTCCGGCAATTGGACTTTCAATGGCACTGAACTAGCAAACGTGCCACCACACAAAGTGGCGCGCATGGGCATGGTTCGGACTTTTCAGCTCACCAAAGCGCTGTTCCGACTTTCGGTGATGGAGAACATGCTGCTTGGAGCAAAGCACCAGATAGGCGAGAGTCTTTTACGGGCAATGCTCCCAAGCCTCTGGCGTAAGCAAGAAGAGGCGAATCGGTTGCGTGCCCAAGAGTTGCTCACTCGCTTCAAACTTGATGCCAAGCAAGACGATTTTGCGGCAGCTCTTTCTGGTGGCCAGCGCAAGTTGCTTGAGATGGCGCGAGCCCTGATGGTGGATCCCGAACTTGTCATGCTTGATGAGCCAATGGCAGGTGTGAATCCGGCCCTAACCCAGTCACTTCTCGGCCACATTAAGGATCTGCGTGAACAAGGCATGACTGTCTTGTTCGTTGAACATGACATGGATATGGTGCGCGACATCTCTGACTGGGTAATCGTGATGGCTGAAGGCAAAGTGGTTGCAGAAGGCCAACCAGATGTAGTTATGTCTAACCCTGCCGTTATCGACGCCTACCTGGGCGCTCACCACGACATGTCTCTAGAGGAGCAAGCATGAGCGATCACTCCGCTGCAGCCGCAAACGCTGTCATCCGAGCCGACAATCTCGTCGCGGGATACTTCACCGGCGTAAACATTCTGAACGGCTGTGACTTATACGCAAATCAGGGTGAGTTGGTTGGCATCATTGGCCCTAACGGCGCTGGCAAGTCCACCTTGTTGAAAGCCATGTTTGGCTTGGTGAAGATTTGGTCCGGTGAGGTAACGCTTCGCGGCGAGAACGTAACCAACCAGCGCGCAGATCAACTAGTGCGACAGGGCATTGGCTTTGTGCCCCAGAACAACAACGTGTTCCCTTCGCTAACCATTGAAGAGAACTTGCAGATGGGTGCTTTTCAGGCTCAGGACAAGTTTGCTGAGCGCTTCGAGTTCATCGTGGATCTGTTCCCGGCACTGGGCAAGCGTCGAAAACAGCGAGCTGGTTCTCTCTCTGGCGGTGAACGGCAGATGGTTGCGATGTCACGTGCTTTGATGATGGACCCATCAGTGTTGCTGCTGGATGAACCATCAGCTGGCTTGTCGCCGGCGTTGCAAGACGAGGTTTTCGTCCGGGTACGCGAGATCAACAAGACGGGTGTTACGGTCATCATTGTTGAGCAGAACGCTCGGCGTTGTTTGCAGATTGTCGATCGTGGTTATGTGCTGGATCAGGGAACCAACGCATACACCGGAACTGGCAAACAGCTGGCGACGGATCCAAAGGTGATTGAGTTGTACTTGGGAACCCTAGCCAAGGCGAAGTAACCTTCTAGAAGTCGTTAAAGCCCCGTTGAGAGATTTCTCGGCGGGGCTTTAACTGTATAGGGAAAAGCGTTTATCCAAAGTGGCGGCTGCGTGACGGACCAAATGCGGCTCGTGGCGCAGCCACGGTCGGTTGGGCAGCCAGTAGTTATGCACAATCGAAGAATCTTGAGCGACCAGAAATGGTCGCTCAAGATTCTTCGCTCTATAGGGATTCTGCGTATTAAAGCCAAGCACAAAAGACTGTGGCCCGGTCGAATGAACGACCGGGCCACAGTGTGGGATTTATTTATTCGATTGGGGCTGGAACAGCACCCATGATGAAGTTGTCTACGAGTGGAGCAATCGCATCGTTTGCTTCGTATACGTAAACGCCCATGGTGCCCATGGTGATTTCACCGTTGTCATCGAATTCGATTGGACCTGAGACACCGTCGAAGTCAAGATCTTCGCCAGCATCGATTAGGGCCTTGCAGTCAACCCAGGTGGAGCACTTGGTGCCACCAGTGGAGACGTCCTTCAAATTCGCTGCGATGGTTGCACCATCAGTAGCGCCACCAGCTTCAGCAGCCAAAGCAATCAGCATGATTGCGTCGTATGACTCAGCAGCGTATGAGAAGTCGGTCAAAGCTGGATCAACTTCGAGCAGACGTGACTGGAAATCTTCAGGTGCGTAAGCGCCTGGGAGAGTTCCCTTTACGCCTTCCATAACGCCAGCTGGCAATTCAGCGAAAGCGGTTGCAGAAAGGTTGCCGTCTACCAAGTAGAGCGGAACATTGTCAGGACCGATGCCCTGCTTGATGAGTTCCTGGACCACAGCGGTGGATTCAGCGAAACCAATCAAAGCGATAGCGTCTGGGTTAGCAGCCTTAGCCTGACCAACCTCAGCAGCAAATTCCTGCGCGGTTGGGTTGTAGACAATGTTGGTGGAGGTTCCTGGGAAAGCAGCCTGAGCGTACTTTGCCAAGCCGTTGCCGTAAGCATCGTCGAGGTTCAAGATGACTGCGTTTTCAGCACCATCGTTAGCCATCAACTGACCGAGCACTGCACCCTGGAAGGTGTCAGAAGGCGCGGTACGGAAGTAGAGGCCGTTGTCATCGTAAGTTGTGAAGTCTGGAGAGGTGTTAGCTGGTGAGAAATGCACCACGCCTGCGCCAGTGATCTTGTCGATAACAGTGAAGGAAACACCTGAAGATGCAGCACCAACGATGGCGCCAACACCTGCAGCGAGGTGAGCGTCAACAGTGGTCTGAGCAATATCGGTGCTGGTGTCGCCTGAGTCACCGCGAAGGTGCTCAACTGGCAAGCCAAGTACGCCACCTGCAGCGTTGATTTCCTCTACAGCGAGGTCAACGCCAGCAAATTCTGGGGGTCCGAGGAATGCAAGGCTGCCGGTTTCTGGCAGTAGCGAACCGATCTTCAAAGCAGTTGCTGTTTCTGTTTCGCTTGGCTCAGCGCTAGAGCTGCAAGCAGCTAGCACGAGAGCGGTTGCGCTCAGAACTGCAGCAGACTGCAAGAACTTTGAGCGGGTCATATATCCGTCTCCTTATAGTGAGTTTTCTGCCGAACAGTCCGGCAGGGTGGAGAATTCTTGACCGAGATTCCGCATATTTTCAACAGCAACGAGGTTATTTCGGCGATTTCTTGAATATTGTGACCTTGCCGAAACATTTGTGATTGGCTCGAAACATTTATTTCATTATTTGAGACAAAATGCGTCAGAATGTGGAAGCCACGTTTTCAAACTGGAGTAGCCGAAACTACTTATTTTGCAGGTATTCGATGAGTCGGGGTTTGATTTCTTGCCAACCTCGGTATTCAACATGTTCGTCCGAAGTTGTCTGCAGATTTGTTAATAGCAGCTCGCGATTCTCGGCTTTGGCTAAAAGTAGTTCTTGGAGCGTGTTCACATAGGTCCTGATCGTGAACACAACATGTCCGGTGATTGGAAGTTTGAGCAGGGTTTGTCGCTCGACCCGAAAATGCAGCTCATCGAGTAAATTCAAGTCTGTCAGTTGTTTGCGTTCAGCCAAACTTGGTGGGGCAGGCTGGAAATTGATCGGGTTGTCCAAAATTGTCCAATTCGTGCGCCACACAGGTTTGCCCACTTCTAGCCGATCGAAAAGCTGTTCCACTGCCTTGCCGAGCCGATTTTCATACTCGGGAACCGGTGTATGGATACCGTTTAAATTTTTCCCGATTTTCTCAAGCAGTTGCCAGCGGGAAGGGGAGTAAAGGATTGCTGCGCTCAAAATCCACTCACCCTCGTAAGGGGACATGATGCAGAAATCTTCTTGGAGTTGTTCGCCGAGAGCTAACAGCGGCTTCGCTGCAGTCGAACGAATATTGCGCTGCTTATCCAGAATTGATTTTTGGTCAAAATCGATCTCAAAAACGTCGTCGTGAAATTCCGCGAGGTTCGAAAGAACTAATTGATAAACCTCAGAAACGGCTGGTTGGGCGACATCCAAAACTGCGTGAATCGCATCCAACCGCGATTGAAGTTTTGCCTTTTCGGCAAGTTCGGAGATTCGATGTTCGTCCACTTCCAGCCAGTTTTGCATCTCAAGTGGTCGAATTCCGACCATTAGTCGGTGGCCCTTGGC
>JBEAZM010000041.1:0-9553 GCA_041170125.1 Actinomycetota bacterium | reverse complement strand
CCCAAATGGCTTCCGCCTGGGTATCACTAGCGATTTCACCTCTCGCTGGTTTGCTGACAGCACCAAAGCTGGTCAGCGTTACTCCGACTATGTCAAAGAAGACGTGGCAATCCGCCGCCGTCTGCTTGATGGCATGGATCGCGCAGGCATCGCCAAGGTTGAAATCGAACGTACTCGCGACCGAGTTCGGATTGACATTTTCACTGCCCGTCCAGGCGTAGTGATTGGTCGTCAGGGTCAGGCTGCTGAGAAGTTGAAGCAAGACCTCGAAGTTCTCACCGGCAAGCAGGTTCAGTTGAACGTGCTTGAGGTCAAGAACCCAGAGCTCAACGCACAGTTGGTTGCGATTGGTGTAGCTGAGCAGCTCGCTAGCCGCGTTTCCTTCCGTCGCGCAATGCGCAAGAGCATGACTTCGACTCTCAAAGCTGGTGCAAAAGGCATCCGTATTGCAGTGTCTGGTCGTTTGGGTGGCGCAGAAATGAGCCGCACCGAGTTCTACCGCGAAGGTCGCGTGCCATTGCACACCCTCCGTGCCAACATCGACTACGGCTTCTTCGAAGCTAAGACCACTTTCGGTCGCATCGGTGTGAAGGTATGGATCTACAAGGGTGAAGCACTTGGAACCCGCGCCGAGCGTGAAGCTGCTGCTCTTGCCGAGCGCACTGCACCAGGTCGTCGCAATGACACCCGTGGTCGCGGTGGCCGCAAGCGCAACGATGCAGCACCTGCAGTTGAAACCGTCGCAGCTGAGGCTCCAGCAGTCGAAGCCGCTCCAGCCGTAGAAGCGGAGGCCTAAGCCATGTTGATGCCTCGTCGTGTCAAGCACCGCAAGCAGCATCACCCAAAGCGCTCCGGCGCTGCCAAGGGTGGCACCGAAGTAACTTTTGGTACTTACGGTTTGCAGGCGCTTGAACCAGCATACGTAACCAACCGTCAGATCGAATCTGCACGTATTGCTATCACCCGTCACATTCGTCGTGGTGGCAAAGTGTGGATCAACATCTACCCAGACCGTCCATTGACCAAGAAGCCAGCTGAAACCCGCATGGGTTCTGGTAAGGGTTCACCGGAGTGGTGGGTTGCCAACGTCAAGCCAGGTCGCGTGATGTTCGAACTCTCATTCCCTAACGAAAAGGTCGCCCAAGAAGCGTTGCTTCGTGCATCTCACAAGTTGCCAATGAAGTGCCGCATCGTTCGCCGTGAGGAGGTGGCTAACTAATGGCCGCTTCAACCATTGAAGAACTTCGCACCCTAACTGACGACCAGCTCGTCAACCGGTTGCGCGAAGCTAAAGCTGAACTGTTCAACCTGCGTTTCCAGGCTGCAACCGGTCAGTTGGAAAGCCACGGCAAGCTTCGGGCTGGCCGCAAGGAAATTGCTCGCATTTACACGATCATGCGTGAACGTGAACTTGGTATCACCACTGGTGGTGCTGCATGAGCACAGAGGCAAAGGAAGCCATGACTAACGAGCGCGGCGAACGCAAAGTTCGCGAAGGCATCGTCGTCAGCAACAAAATGGATAAGACCGTTGTTGTTTCTGTCGAAGACCGCTTCAAGCACCCGCTTTACGGCAAGGTTGTGCGTCGCACTTCCAAGTTGAAAGCTCACGATGAGGCCAACGACTGTGGCATCGGTGACCGCGTGCTTTTGATGGAAACTCGTCCACTCAGCGCCACCAAGCGCTGGCGTGTGGTTGAGATCCTCGAGCGGGCGAAGTAAGCGAAGGGTAAAGAAAAGTGATTCAGCAGGAATCGCGACTTCGTGTCGCCGACAACACTGGTGCAAAGGAAATTCTCTGCATCCGCGTTCTTGGTGGTTCGAGCCGTCGCTATGCAGGTATCGGTGACGTAATCGTCGCCACTGTCAAGGATGCAATCCCTGGCGGCAACGTAAAGAAGGGTGATGTTGTGAAGGCTGTTGTCGTTCGCACTGTTGCTCAGCGTCGCCGTCCAGATGGTTCATACATCCGCTTCGATGAAAACGCAGCTGTGATCTTGAAGGCAGACGGCGAGCCTCGCGGCACCCGTATCTTCGGTCCAGTTGGTCGTGAACTTCGCGAAAAGCGTTTTATGAAGATCGTTTCGCTCGCACCGGAGGTGATCTAGTCCATGGCTAAGATCAAGAAGGGCGATACCGTCCTCGTTATCGCAGGCAAAGACAAAGGTGTCAAGGGAACCGTTCTTTCGGTAAACCTCGAAGCCGAAAAAGTTTTGGTCGAAGGTGTAAACCGCGTAAAGCGTCACGTCAAAGCTGGCACCACCGCTCGCGGTGCTGTCACCGGCGGCATCTTGACCCAAGAACTTCCAATCCACATCAGCAACGTCAAGCTTGCTAAGGAAGAGAAGCCAGCTAAGAAAGCCGCTGCAAAGAAGGCTTCGAAGAAGGCTGAAGCTCCAGCAGCTGAAGTTGCCGAAGAAACCACCGAGGAGAAGTAATGGCTACGAACACCAAGCCACGCTTGAAGGCTCGTTACGCCGAAGAAATTGCTCCTGCATTGCAGAAGGAATTCGGCTTCGAAAACGTCATGCAGACCCCTCGGGTTACCAAAGTCATCGTCAACATGGGTGTTGGTGAAGCAGCTCGCGACTCCAAACTCATCGAAGGTGCGATCCGCGACTTGACCACAATCACTGGTCAGAAGCCACAGGTAACCAAGGCACGTCTCTCCATCGCACAGTTCAAACTGCGTGAAGGCATGCCAATCGGTGCTCACGTCACCATGCGTGGCGACCGGATGTGGGAATTCTTGGATCGTTTGCTCACCATCTCTTTGCCACGTATCCGCGACTTCCGCGGCATCAGCGGCAAGCAGTTTGATGGCCGTGGCAACTACACCTTTGGTTTGAATGAACAGTCTATGTTCATTGAAATCGACCAGGACAGCATCGACCGTCCACGCGGTATGGACATCACCATCGTCACCACCGCAAAGAATGACGAGGAAGGTCGCGCATTGCTCAAGCAGCTCGGCTTCCCATTCAAGGAGAACAACTAATGGCAAAGACTGCGCTAAAGCTTAAGCAAGCTAAGAAGCCAAAGTTCGCTGTCCGCGGTTACACTCGTTGCAACCGCTGTGGTCGTCCACATTCGGTATACCGTAAATTTGGCCTCTGCCGCATCTGCCTTCGTGAGATGGCACACCGCGGCGAACTACCCGGCGTCACTAAGAGCAGCTGGTAAAACTACGACGTTAAAGGTCTTGCACGGAGATTGTGCTTGAAACCATAGCGAGGAAGGGCAAAAGCCCAAATGACAATGACAGATCCAATCGCAGACATGCTTACGCGTCTGCGGAACGCAAACTCTGCTTACAAGAGCGAAGTTGCGATGCCTTACTCCAAGATCAAAGCAGGTATTGCTGAAATTTTGAAGGAACAGGGTTACATCGCAGGTTACGAAGCTCGACCAGCAACCGTTGGTCAGGAACTCGTACTTTCTCTCAAGTATGGCCCAAGCCGCGAGCGCTCCATTGCTGGTATTCGCCGCGTCTCCAAGCCAGGTTTGCGCGTATACGCAAAGAGCACCAACATGCCACGCGTGTTGGGCGGCCTCGGCATCGCGATTATTTCCACGTCCACAGGTTTGCTTACTGACAAGCAGGCCGCCAAGAAGGGTGTAGGCGGAGAAGTTCTCGCCTACGTCTGGTAAAGGGAGGTCTGGAAAATGTCACGTATTGGTCGTTTACCAATCACCGTTCCATCCGGCGTTGAAATCAACATCGCTGGCCAGGTTGTTTCAGTTAAAGGCTCTAAGGGTCAGCTCGAAATGACTGTGGTTGAGCCAATCGCGGTTGCGAAGAACGATGAAGGTCAGGTTGTAGTTACTCGTCCAAACGACGAGCGTCTCAACAAGTCCCTGCATGGTCTAACCCGCACCTTGATTGCAAACATGGTTTTGGGTGTCACCGAGGGTTACATGAAAAAGATGGAACTCTCCGGCACCGGTTACCGCGTTGCGATGAAGGGCAATGACCTGGAATTCGCACTCGGTTTCTCCCACCCAGTTTTGGTTGTAGCACCAGCTGGCATCACTTTCGCAGTTGAATCCCCAACCAAGTTTTCGGTTGCAGGCATCGACAAGCAGCTCGTTGGCGAGACTGCAGCGAAGATCCGCAAGCTGCGCAAGACTGATCCGTACAAGGCCAAGGGTGTCAAGTACGAGGGTGAAGTCATCCGCCGTAAAGCTGGTAAGGCAGGTAAGAAGTAATGGGAATCACAAGTTGGGGCAAGCGCCGCGCTGCGAAATCAGTTTCCAAGCGCCGTCGTGCTATCCGCATCCGCAAAAAGATCAGCGGTACCGCTGCTCGTCCGCGCATGGTGGTCACCCGTTCAACCCGCCACGTATTCGTTCAGGTTGTCGACGACACCAAGGGTCACACCTTGGCATCTGCTTCTTCAATGGAAGCTGATGTTCGTGGAGCTGGCGACAAAACTGCACAGTCCCGCAAGGTTGGCGAACTAGTCGCTAGCCGCGCTAAGGCTGCTGGCATTGAAGCTGTGGTCTTTGACCGCGGCGGTTCCAAGTACACCGGCCGCGTTGCGGCCCTGGCCGATGGCGCCCGCGAGGGCGGCCTGGTCTTCTAAGACGGAAAGGCATAAAGAGTGACTACTGCAAACGCAGGAGCCCAGCGCCGCGAAGAAAAGCCTCGCGGTGAGCGCCGTGGTCGTCGTGAAGACCGCAACGCTCCAGTTGAAAAGTCTCCGTACATTGAACGCGTTGTTTTCATCAACCGTGTAGCAAAGGTCGTTAAAGGCGGCCGTCGCTTCGCATTCACCGCACTTGTTGTGGTTGGCGATGGCGATGGTTTGGTCGGTATCGGCTACGGCAAAGCTAAAGAAGTTCCTGCCGCAATCGCTAAGGGTGTTGAAGAAGCGAAGAAGAGCATGTTCCGCGTGCCTCGGATTCAAGCAACCATCCCTCACCCAGTAACTGGTGAAAAAGCTGCCGGCGTTGTAATGCTGCGCCCAGCTGCTCCAGGTACCGGTGTGATTGCTGGTGGCCCAGTCCGCGCCGTATTGGAATGCGCTGGCATCCACGATGTTCTCTCCAAGAGCCTCGGATCTTCCAACGCAATTAACATCGTGCACGCAACCGTTGATGCATTGAAGCAATTGGAAAACCCAGAGCAGGTTGCTGCTCGTCGTGGTTTGCCACTTGAAGCAGTTGCACCAGCAGCAATGCTGCGCGCAAAGGCAGGTGTTGAGGCATGAGCAAGTCCCTCAAAGTAACCCAGAAAAAGTCCGGTATTGGCGAAAAGCCAGCTGCGCGCGAAACCTTGCGTTCGCTAGGTCTTAAGCGCATCGGTGACGTTGTGATCAAAGAAGACCGCCCAGAAATCCGGGGCATGGTTCGCGCCGTCACTCATCTAGTTGCGGTTGAGGAGATCGACTAATCATGGCACTCAAGGTTCATCACTTACGTCCGGCTCCGGGCGCGAAGACCAAACCAACCCGCGTGGGTCGTGGTGAGGCTTCGAAAGGTAAGACTGCTGGTCGCGGTACCAAGGGTACGAAAGCTCGTTACCAGGTGCCTGCAAACTTCGAAGGTGGCCAGATGCCTATGCATATGCGCCTTCCAAAGTTGAAGGGCTTCACCAATCCAAACCGGGTTGAATTCCAGGTAGTTAACGTTGCTCAGATTGAACGTAACTTCCCAGAAGGTGGCGAAATCGGCATTCTCGATTTGGTCCGCGCTGGTTTGGTCCGCAAGGGCGAACTCGTCAAGGTTCTTGGTCAGGGAGAAATCTCAATCAAGGTCTCGATCACCGCAAACGCATTCTCTGATTCTGCTAAAGAAAAGATTGCGGCTGCTGGCGGTTCAACCACCGAAGTCTGATCTAAACAAAAAAGGTTCTACTAGTCTGACGCCCCGACATCCCAATTTGGTGTTGGGGCGTTAGACACATAAGAGAGCAGGAAATTCAATGCATTTAAGCGCCTTCGTCTCTGCGTTTAAGACGCCAGATTTGCGCCGCAAATTGCTTTTCACTTTGGGCATCATCGGTGTGTTCCGTATCGGTTCACTCATCCCAACCCCAGGTGTTGACTATGGTGCAGTGCAGCGCTGTGTGGCTAACGTGGATCAAAACCCAGTTTTCGGTTTGATCAACCTCTTCAGCGGTGGCGCGCTTTTGCAGCTCAGTGTTTTTGCTCTCGGCATCATGCCTTACATCACTGCCAGCATCATCCTGCAGTTGTTAACGGTTGTGATTCCGCGCCTCGAAATGCTCAAAGAAGAAGGTTCTTCTGGCCAGGCGAAAATCACTCAGTACACCCGTTACGTGACCATCGGCCTTGGTCTGCTCCAGGCCACCTCGATTTTGACACTCGCTCGCACCCCGGGTCGCTTGATTCCTGGTTGTAACGAAGATTTGATTCCAAGTGATTCGATTTTCGCGTTCGTAATCATGATCATCGTTCTTACCGCTGGAACCTCAGCGGTCATGTGGCTCGGCGAACTTGTTACCGAACGTGGTGTTGGTAACGGTATGTCCATCATGATTTTCACGTCGATCATCGCGACCTTCCCAGGTCAGCTCACCAACATTTTCCAAGTTAATGGTTTCTTCACTCTGGCTGCAGTTCTTGCCGTGGGTATCGCAACCATCGGCTTTGTCGTTCTGATTGAACAAGCTCAGCGTCGAATCCCGGTTCAGTACGCCCAGCGTCAGGTAGGTCGCAAGACTTACGGTGGCAACTCCACTTACATTCCATTGAAGGTCAACATGGCTGGCGTTATTCCAGTTATCTTCGCATCCTCGATTTTGTATGTGCCTTCGTTGATTGTGAACTTGTCGGGCAGCACGGCGCCATGGGCACAGTGGATTGCTAACAACTTCTCAACCGGAACTGAGCCGTTCTATCTAGCGCTCTACTTCTTCATGATTATTTTCTTTGCGTACTTCTACGTTTCCATCACCTTCAACCCTGAAAAAGTTGCAGATGACATGAAGCGCTACGGTGGCTTCATCCCAGGTATTCGTGCCGGCAAACCAACCGCTGATTACTTGAAGTACGTTCTTGATCGTTTGATGGCGCCTGGTTCGCTCTACCTCGGCATCATTGCGTTGATTCCATTCTTCGCATTCTCCGGTCTCGGTGTCACCCAGAGCTTCATCTTCGGCGGCACCAGCCTCCTCATCATGGTGGGTGTTGGTTTGGATACAGTCAAGCAGATTGAATCTCAGTTGCAGCAGCGTTCATACGAAGGTTTCTTGAAGTAATGCGAATTCTGTTAGTCGGACCGCCAGGTGCCGGTAAAGGCACTCAGGCTGTGAAGATTTCTGAAAAGCTAGGAATTCCGCACATTTCAACTGGCGACATTTTCCGCAGCCAGATTGCAGCTGGAACTGAACTCGGCAAGCAGGCGCAGGAATATATGAATGCAGGACAACTTGTGCCCTCGTCTGTCACCAACGGCATGGTTGCTGCTCGCTTGGCTGAGGCCGACACAGCGGCTGGCTTCTTGCTTGATGGCTACCCCCGCAATCTCGAGCAAATCGATGCGCTTGATGCAGTTCTCGATCCAGCCGATCGGGCACTGCAGGTCGTGCTTGAACTAACGGCCGATACTGATGTTGTGGTTGGTCGGTTGTTGCAGCGTGCGGTTGAGCAGGGTCGGGCAGATGACACTGAAGAAGTGATTCGTAAGCGACTCGAGGTTTATGCGGACGAGACTGCACCAATCGTTTCGGTGTACGCCGATCGTGGCGTTCTCGTTCAGGTCGACGGCATCGGCAGTGTCGATGAAGTGACCGCTCGAATCTTCGCTGCACTTGGAATTTAACCGAGATATATTCGGCTCATGACAAAGCAGGCCTTAACCCGTGTGTGGTTAGGGCCTGTTCTATTTGTCGCCACATTTTTCGCGGCGTTTGTGATTTCCCGCTACCAAGCTTGGGCAGCGGCTCCAGCTCCAGCTGTGACATGGGGTTGTGGGGCTGCAAATGTGATGCCAGCCGGTGTGCATCTGCCAGAGAAAGCAGCTTTCAACTGGGGGCTACTGGCGGCGCAGGTGTTGCTGGCAGTGTTGGTCGTAGTTCTTGCTGCGCTGTTGTACTTTGGATTGCAGATTGTTGCCGCAATTGGGCATCGCTTCATAACTTGCAAATCTGCAATCTTCAAAACACCAAACAAGTTTTCGTTCAACAAACTTGTTTTCAAGTCTGAGTTTGTGATCACGAATTTTGGGATGCGGGCACCACCGGTTGTTTTTGGCTAATTCAATTCCCAAAAACAACTACTTAAAGGATTAAAAACAATGAAGAAATTAATCGCGGCTGCGGCTGCAGTATTGCTAACTCTCACAGCTTGTGCTGAAGAGGAAGCGGAATGGCAATTTGAAGGCGCCATCGAAGTCACTAACTCTTATGTGCGCGCGACCGACGGTATGACTGGTATGGAAGCCATGATGACTGGCGCATTCATGGACATTAAAAATAATTCTGATGAAGATGTTTCGCTTATCGCTGCAACATCCGAAGCAGCCGGCGTGGTGGAGATTCACGAGGTTGTGGATGGCGTTATGCGACAAAAAGAGGGCGGCATTTTTATTGCTGCCGGTGAAACTCAAGTCCTAAAACCAGGTGGCAATCACGTCATGCTCATGGAGTTAGCAGCGCCACTAATTGCGGGCGCAGAAGTTCGATTCACTTTGGAGTTTTCGAACGGCGAATTGGTTGAAGTTTTAGCTCCGATCAAAGAGGTAAATCTCGACCAAGAAGAGTATGACGACTCTGCTCACTCAGGTATGTAGTCATGGCTGACGCTGACAAGATTTCGCGACGTACCGCATTAGCTATTGGCGGTGCGGCTGCGGTTGGTTTGACTGTCGGCGCATCTACCGGTGTTGCCGCTGAGCGTCTGCTTGGCGGCAATGCTGGTGGGGGAGTTGATGGCGCAGCTGACAAGTATGAGTTTTTCGGTGAGCGGCAGCGCGGGATTGCTGAGCCCGGTCAAACTTTTGCGAATCTGGTTGCATTCAATCTGCTACCGGAGGTTGATGGGGCAGCCGTTGGGCGACTCTTGCGGTTGTGGACCAGTGACATCTCGTTGTTGATGGCTGGTCGCGGTGCAATGGCAGACTCGAACGCGGAGATTGCTGCGACAACCGCTGGATTGACTGTGACGGTAGGTCTGGGCTTTGAGCCGTTTCGGCGAGCTGGCAAGGAATACGAGTGGCCGTTGGCTGCGGTTGAGGTGCCGGCGTATTTGAAGATTGACCAACTTGAACCACAGTGGGTTGGCGGGGATCTGTTCTTACAGATTTGTGCGAACGATGCGTTGACGGTTGCGCATGCTGTGCGGGAGTTAACGAAGAGTGCAGCACCGTTTGCGAAGGTGCATTGGATTCAACGAGGTTTCACAACGCCACCAAATGTGAATCCAGGTGCGACTCCGCGAAATTTGATGGGGCAGTTTGATGGATCTGCGAATCCCAAAGGCGCCGAGTTGGATCTGACAGTTTGGAATCGGGGAGAGCGGCATCCGTGGTTTAAGAATGGCACTTCGGTTGCAATCCGCCGGATTCGAATGCAGCTTGATACATGGGAA
>JBEAZM010000040.1:0-3025 GCA_041170125.1 Actinomycetota bacterium | reverse complement strand
CGACACAACAATGCCTTTCTTGGACACAAATTAACTCGCGAAGTGTACGGGACAGGTTTAGAACCCGAGTTGAGCCTGCTTAGGTTCAATCCCGAGATGTTGCCACCCTGCCCGGGTGGCAATCCGGCCCCGAGTGGTGCGAGAAATCAAACCAGCTCGGAGCAAAAATGGCTCGGCGACATCCTCAACTGTCTGCGCCTCTTCCCCAACCGCTACTGCGAGTGTAGATAAGCCGACCGGACGTCCTTCAAATTTATGAATAAGGGCGTGCAAAACCGCCCGATCGAGCCGATCAAGCCCCAAGGCATCGACTTCATAAAGTTCAAGGGCTGCACCGGCTATCTCGAGGTTTATTTCACCGTCAGCGTTCACCTCAGCAAAATCCCGGACTCGCCGCAGCAAGCGGTTAGCGATTCGCGGAGTTCCCCTGCTTCGCGACCCAATTTCTGCTGCTGCCTCACTATCTATTGCAACATTAAGTAGCCTAGCTGAGCGCAAAATGATGTCGGCCAATTCCGAACTTTCATAAAAATCTAAGTGCGCGGTAAAGCCAAATCGATCCCGAAGTGGATTTGGTAGCAAGCCGGCACGGGTTGTGGCTCCGATTAATGTGAAATGCGGTAAGTCAAGTGGAATAGCTGTGGCACCCGGCCCTTTACCAACCATGATGTCCACTCGAAAGTCTTCCATCGCCAAGTACAACATTTCGGCGGCTGGTTTTGCGATGCGATGGATTTCATCAATGAAAAGCACTTCGCCTTCGGCAAGAGATGACAAAACCGCAGCAAGATCACCAGCATGAGTGATAGTTGGACCTGAAGTAATGCGAAATGGGACCCCTAACTCGGCTGCAACAATTCCAGCCAATGTGGTTTTCCCAAGTCCCGGAGGGCCGCTCAGTAAAACGTGGTCGGCGGTGCTACCTCGAGCCAAAGTTGCTGACAGCACCAACTGCAATTGCTCGCGCACTCGATGTTGCCCCACAAAGTCTGATAACTGCTTTGGTCGAAGTGCCGTTTCAACCGTAGCTTCGTCTGGATGTCCAACCGCATCCACAATTTCATCACTCATCTGCGACCACCTTTGGACAATTGCCCAAGAGCAAATTTCAATGCTTCTGCTGTACCCAAGTCAGGGGTCTCGGCAAACAATTTTGAAAGCACTTGCTCAACATCGCGGATCGGCCAGCCAAGATTTTCCAACGCCAAAGCAACATCCGCCTGCTGCGAGTTGAGTTGTGATTTAGGCAGTCGGTCAGCCAATTCCAAAATCAAACGTGCAGCGCTCTTTTTACCGACACCTGGAATCCGCGTTAACGAGGCTTCATCCCCGCGCGTAAGTGCATCTGCTAATTCTGCTGGTGTTGCAGCTGACAAAATTGTCATGGCGAGCTTAGGTCCCACCCCACTAACTTTCTGAAGCGTCTCAAACATGGATTTTTCAGCAGCATCAACAAAGCCAAATAGAGTCCAGGAGTCTTCACGGACAACTAGCCCCACTTGGATGTTTGCTGTTTGGTTTAACTTTAACTCCGCAACTAGACGCGGTGATGGCTGAATTTGGTAGCCAACCCCATTGACATCCAGCAAGACTTGGCTTGGAGTAAGTTCGACGACTTTTCCAACTAGAAAACTAATCACTTACTCCGCCTCACAGCCGCTTCAATTCGATCTTTTGCACTTCCCCGCCAGCCTTCGCAAATCGCGATTGCGAGAGCATCTGCGGCATCTGCCGGTTTAGGAATTTCTGTCAGGCTCAGAATTCTACGAACCATTTCACCCACCTGAGCTTTATCAGCTTTTCCGCTACCTGTTACAGCCGCTTTGACTTCGGTGGGCGTGTAGGTTCGCACGTTTGCACCACTATTTAGTGCCGCAACCAGTGCCAGACCCGAAACTTGGGCAGTCCCCATAACGGTGCGCACGTTGGCTTGTGCAAAAACTCTTTCAACCGCAACCGACTGTGGCTTCCAAGTCTCGAACAAACTGGTCAGAGCCTGGTTAACTTGCTGCAAACGTTCTGGGAGTTCGAGCGAGGCGTCAGTCTTAATCACGCCTACCGCCAGCAAACTAGGTTTTTGGGCCATTTCAATTACCCCAAATCCACAGCGGGTCAATCCGGGGTCAATCCCGATTATGCAGGCCATGGCTGAACCTTAAATAAGTAAAGGGCGGAAAGCTGTTTAATAAACAAAAACGCGACCACTTTTGTGGCCGCGTTTTTGAACAAACTTAAGCGTCCAGCTCAGCCATCACTTCATCACTTACATCGAAGTTGGCGAAAACGTTCTGTACATCATCGCTATCTTCGAGCGCCTCAATCAAACGGAAAACTTTTTTAGCTTGTTCAGCGTCAAGCTCGACTGTAACGCTAGGCAAGAAAGAAGATTCGGCCGAGTCGTACTCAACGCCGGCACTCTGCAATGCAGTGCGAACCGCGATCAGGTCACTAGCTTCTGAAACAATTTCGAATGCCTCACCGAGGTCATTAACTTCTTCAGCACCAGCATCAAGCACGATTTCGAGCAATTCATCTTCGCTGCGGCCGGCTTTTGGAACAATCACGACACCTTTGCGGTTAAAAAGATATGAAACCGAACCCGGGTCTGCCATGTTGCCGCCGTTCTTACCCATTGCGGTCCGGACTTCGCCGGCTGCACGGTTGCGATTGTCCGACAAACATTCGATCAACACTGCAACACCGCCAGGCCCATAACCCTCGTACATAATTGTTTGCCAATCCGCGCCTCCAGCTTCGGCCCCAGAACCGCGTTTAACCGCACGTTCAATATTGTCATTGGGAACTGAAGCCTTGCGCGCCTTTTGGATCGCATCGTAAAGAGTTGGATTGCCGTCTGGATCTGCTCCACCCGTGCGGGCAGAAACTTCGATGGTCTTGATTAGTTTTGCAAAGAGTTTGCCGCGTTTTGCATCAATCGCAGCTTTCTTATGCTTCGTGGTGGCCCACTTGGAATGTCCCGACATTGGGATCAACCCTCTCTTTTTATAAGGCGTATTACTAAGCC
>JBEAZM010000039.1:0-2911 GCA_041170125.1 Actinomycetota bacterium | reverse complement strand
GCAAGAAATAGAAATAGGCGGCGAATTGAGTTCGCCGCCTATTTCGCTGATTTAGTTATTCAGCAGTTGAAGTACCTGCTGCTTTAGAGATTGCGCGCATGATTTGGTAGCCAACTACCGCAACCACAGTTGCATTCACAATGCCGGTGAAAGTGAAGTCACCGTAAGTGAACGAGATGTCAGCAATACCAATGACAAGGGAAACACCAACGATCATTAGGTTGGTGGTGTCGCCAAAATCAACTTTGTTTTCGACCCAAATTTTCGCGCCGAGAATGCCGATCATGCCGAAGAGCACGGTGCTAGCACCGCCTAATACGCCATCTGGAACTGAATCCAGCACAGCACCGAGCTTTGGCGAAAGCGAAAGCACGATTGCGCCGATACCTGCAACTGCGTAAGCAGCGGTTGAGTAAATGCGGCTGGCAGCCATTACCCCGATGTTTTCAGCATAAGTGGTGGTGCCGGAACCGCCGCCGAGACCTGCTACCGCGGTTGCAGCGCCATCTGCGAACAGAGTTTTACCGATCATTGGGTCCAAATCTTCACCAGTCATGTTGGCAACCGCTTTTACGTGGCCAACGTTTTCGGCGATGAGCACCAAAACCACTGGAATGAACAACAAGATTGCACTCGATGCGAACTGTGGAGTGGTGAATTCTGGGATACCAAACCAAGCTGCAGCGCTGATTGCGTCGCGACCTTCGACAGAGATTGCACCAGTCAAAGCCGCAACCACATAGCCGGTCACAAGCCCGAGGAAAATAGACATACGAGCAACGAAGCCTTTGAATGCCACTGCAATAACGAGAATTGCGGCAATGGTGATGACACCGACCACTGGCTGTCCCGCGAGCTGACCTTTAGCCACACCAGCGAGGTTCAAACCAATAACCGCAACAATTGCACCAGTCACGACCGGCGGCATGATTGCTTCGATCCAGCGAATGCCAGCCTGCTGCACAATCAAACCAACTACAGCCAAAATCACACCGGTTGCAAAAACGCCACCGAGCGCAATCGCCATGTTGCCACCAGCCTGAGCTGCTGCGATTGGGCCAAGAAATGCGAATGATGAGCCGAGGTAGGACGGCACTCGGTTCTGGGTGATGGCGAGGAACAGCAAAGTTCCGATACCAGAGAAGAACAGCGTGGTGCTTGGTGAGAAGCCAGTCAGAATCGGCACCAAGAATGTTGCACCGAACATGGCAGCAATGTGCTGAAGACCAATGCCGATTGTGCGTGGCCAGGTCAGACGTTCACCTGGAGCGACAACTTCACCTGGAGCGACAGACTTTCCGTCACCATGGAGAGACCAAATTGACATGCATATTCCTTAAGTTCAGGTACCCCGGATGGGCGATACGGTCCGAACCTTAAAAAACCATCTGCACATTTGTGTGAAATGGCGGCTGTGTCGACAAAACAAAACTCCACGTAGCAGTAACACTACGCGGAGTTATGTAGATGGCTCTATTTCAGTAGATTTTTAAACTCACCGGGCAACTGCAAACTCTCGCCAGATTCCTCAGCAGCGCGCTTTGCGGGGTTGCCACTTCGGCTCTTCTTCTTTTGTTGTGGTTGGGGTTTGCCCTTGCGTGGCATTGGTGGCATTCCAGCCATTGGTCCACCCATCCCCGGTGGCATTGCGGGCATGCCGCCTTTTGCCATCTGCTTCATCATCTTGGCGGCCACGGCAAATCGGTCCACCAGCGCGTTCACATCACTGACTTTTACACCTGAACCGTTGGCGATGCGAAGTCGCCGAGATCCGTTCAAGATTTTCGGATCTTGCCGTTCGGCTGGAGTCATTGAGCGAATGATTGCGGCCGTTCTATCCATTTCTTTTTCGTCAATCTGATCCAGCTGATTTTTCATTTGACCAGCACCAGGCAACATGCCAAGAACTTTGCCAAGTGGACCCATGTTCTTTAGAGCCATCATCTGCTCGAGGAAATCTTCAAGTGTGAACGATTCACCACTTGCGAGTTTGTCGGCATACGCCTTTTGTTTTTCTGGATCTAAAACTTTTTCAGCTTGCTCAATCAAAGTGAGCATGTCACCCATGTCGAGGATGCGCGAGGCCATTCGGTCTGGATAGAAAGCTTCGAAGTCACCAAGCTTCTCGCCGGTGCTAGCAAACATGATTGGTTGGCCGGTTACTTCACGAACGCTGAGAGCGGCACCACCACGGGCATCGCCATCCAGCTTTGTGAGCACTACCCCGTCGAAACCAACTTCAGTTTGAAAAGCTGCTGCGGTGTTGACGGCGTCTTGACCAATCATGGCGTCCACCACGAACAGAACTTCGTTTGGTTCAATCGCTTTGCGAATCTCGCGTGCTTGCTTCATCATCTCGGCATCAACAGCGAGACGACCAGCAGTATCCACAATCACAATGTCATGCAAAGCTGACTTGGCTTGTTCGATACCAGCTTTGGCAACCTTCACAGGATCGCCGACGCCGTTGCCAGGCTCGGGCGCGAACACTTTTACACCTGCTTGTTGACCGACAACTTTGAGCTGATCAACCGCATTCGGACGTTGCAAGTCACAGGCGACTAGAAGTGGTGTGTGCTTCTGCTCCGCTAAGTGTTTTGCAAGCTTGCCAGCCAAAGTGGTTTTACCGGCACCTTGCAGACCAACCAACATGATGATGGTTGGGCCAGTTTTTGCAAACCGCAATCGACGAGCCTCGCCACCTAAAACTTCTACCAATTCGGAGTGAACGATTTTGATGACCTGCTGGGCCGGGTTCAGCGCACTCGAGACTTCCATCCCAACTGCACGTTCTTTGACGCGAGCACAAAAACTGCGGATAACTGGAAGAGCTACGTCTGCCTCCACGAGAGCGATTCGCAATTCGCGTACGACTTCATCAACATCAGCTTCGCTGAGTTTGCCTTTACCC
>JBEAZM010000038.1:0-2992 GCA_041170125.1 Actinomycetota bacterium | reverse complement strand
AAAGTGAGTGCACAACCAAAAGGCCGTATGCATCGCCACCAGATACCTCGCGGTGCAGCAACGATATCGGTGTGACATCCCAACCAAGATCGATGTAACACTCGTCGGAGACAAGTAGGACACCTCGGCTTCTCCCCCATTGCACTAAGGCTTGGAGTTCAGCTACCGACTTGACTGCCCCGGTTGGGTTTGAAGGGCTGTTGATCCAAGCCATACGAAGTTTCTTGCCGACAGCCTGGGCGTTTTCGAAAGCGGATTCCAGCTCAATGGCATCGTCCGCTAACACAGTTTCGGCACCTGCGAGCAAGCCACCGATTTCGTATGTTGGGTATGCCGTTTTTGGAAGGGCAATCACATCGCCAGCACCAATCCCCAAATGCCGAGGTAGCCACGCCACAATTTCTTTTGAGCCGATGCTTGGAATCACCGAATCAAGGTCCAAGCCATCAACCTGATGCTCGTTATGTAACCAATCGACTTCGGCTTGTCGAAATTCTGGAAGTCCAATTGTGGTCGGATAGTTTGGCGAATCACTTGCAGCCTTTAGAGCCGACTGAATCACGTCAGGAGTTGGATCAACGGGAGTGCCAACCGACAAATCGATAATGCCATCCGGATGGCCACTAGCTACTTTTTTAAAGGGCTCCAATAAATCCCAAGGAAAATCAGGTAGTTGGATACCCCAATTAGACATCAGAAAAGCCTGAATTAATCCTTGGCAGGAAGTGCCAAAACCGCTTCTGGGTCTTTCGACTGTGGACCTAGTTTTGCAGCACCACCAGGCGAACCAATTTCGTTAAAGAAATCAATGTTGTACTGCTTGTAGTCGACCTGATCTGACGGAACGTCATCATCGTAGAAAATCGCACCTACCGGGCAAACAGGTTCGCACGCGCCACAATCGACACACTCATCCGGATGGATGTAGAGCATGCGATCGCCTTCATAGATGCAATCGACTGGGCATTCTTCAACGCAAGCTTTGTCTTTGACATCTACACAAGCGGCTGCAATTACGTAAGTCATAAAAACTCCTTGGTCGAAGTGAGAGGCTAACCGTACCTAAACGGTGGCTCCTTGTCA
Source organism: Actinomycetota bacterium (assembly GCA_041170125.1). GTDB lineage: Bacteria > Actinomycetota > Actinomycetes > S36-B12 > UBA5976 > JAFMIT01. Next base: position 1,909 of record JBEAZM010000038.1, on the reverse strand, counting down.
GCGGTGAATGTTAGTTTTTTGATAATCCACCCCTGCGGTAAGGCAGGCCTCACTCGCCTTATGGGGCTGGTGTTTCGGTTGGGGTCTCAGTCGGAGTTTCGGTCGGGGTTGGTTTTGGTTTTTTAGTTTTTGTGGGCTTTGGTTTTGTGGTTGGCTCTTTGCCACAAACAACCCGAGGGGTGGGACGGTAAGTAGTATTGAAGGACTCGCGCTTGACCTCGACCCCATCCTTTACAAAAGTCCGGTAGACCGTGATCGCAAACCCTGTCGCACCAGTTTGGGTGGAGCAGCCTTCTTCATCACTATAAATCGTTTCGTACGGAGTGACGTTGCGCCACGAACCAGAGACTGATCCGACTTCATCCCACTGCTTGGTCCCCCAGAACTTCACCGACATTGAAGAGTTCGTCATTGAAGTAGTAATGAAGATTCCAGTTGGATGGCTATTGCGGAACCGCATATCCAACTGGCCCCAAAAAACTGTGGCTTCACGGCCTGCCGGGTAGCGTGAAATGTAAACCGAATGTGCCCGCCACTCGAGGAATTTCAACCCAGCGAACCAAGCACCGTTGAACATTGTGGTGGTCGCAGCTGAAACACCGCCGCCTGGTTCCATTCGGAATATGCCACCTGGCGCAATGATGTAGCCATCGACGTAGCCATTTGCGTAGGTACGTTCCTTGATGGTGTCGTTCATTGAGAACTCTTCACCTGGCTCTAACAAAGTCCCGTCGATGTACTCAGCGGCTTGACCGATGTTGGTAACGCGGTATGGCAAGTACTCGAAATTTTGAGTGTAACTCGAAACTAGCTCAGTGATGCCCATGGCTTCGGCTTCGGCAGTGGTGAAGTCAGGCTCAATCACGCCAAATTCCACATCCGCGATTCTTTGACCTTTTGGATTCATCCAAACCGACATTATGGATTTTGCGAGTGAGTCATTTGAAATGCCAAAACCTGATTTTGACGGAATCACTACAGGAGTACCGGAACTGACATCCCACGTTGCATTTTGAACTGGCTGGGACTCCGAAATAAAAGTTGGATCACGAACCTCGCCGAGCTTCTCCGGATTCAGCGAGGCCGAAACCTTGCCTTCCTTGAACTCGACGACCAACGCACCACGTATCTCGAAAGGTGAATATCGGTCAATCTTGGTGCCACCATCAGCCTCAACCACGACCTGAGCAGAAATGATCTTCGCAAAATCACCAGCAATAAAATCATTCAAAGCTTTAGTCGAAATTTCTGGCTCAACAGTTACATATTCCAGATTTAGTTCATGGGTTTTTGAATTGAAGTTTTCAACCAATGACAGTTCAAGTTGTTCTCGAGCAACGGCGGTGTCTAAGCCCTGGCCGAGTACGGCTGGTGTAACAACTGGAGGATTAGCGGTGAAGTCAGCCTCTGCTGACAGAGGTGCAGTCACATAATCGAGCGCTAAATCTTGAAATGTATTTTCAAATTTATCCGAGACTGTAAATACTGGTCTTACGGAATTGCCAACAAATAACTGGCCGATGATCTCAAATGGATTCCAAGGGTTCAGTTGGATTTGGTCAATAGTCGCCTCAGCGTCAAGTTCAATCCCAAAATCACTGGCGCTACCACTGAACGTTCCATTAGGAACAGTAACTGTGACAGTTTCAGGCAGGATTTGAGGCGAGCTCTCAAGTAGTTTTTCGCTCGCGGCGGTTGAGGTCAAACCTCCCAGATTCACTCCAGCGAGGGAAGTGCCAACTGGAATGGCTCGCGTGACTGCGAAAGCCACTCCCGCGTACAACGCGATTGCGGCGCCCAGGCCAATTGCAGCCCAGAGCCATTTACTGCGTTTTGGCTCCGAGATCTCGGATTGATTCAGTTCAGACATTTTCCACCAGTTCAGATTCAACTTGCGCACTTTATACGC
>JBEAZM010000037.1:0-5545 GCA_041170125.1 Actinomycetota bacterium | reverse complement strand
TCGCCGTAACGGACTACGCCACCTTGAATTTGGTAAACCTCTTTGAACCCACGATTTTTCATCGCAACCGAAAGAATTTCGCATCGCACACCACCTGTGCAGTAAGTGACGATTGGTTTGTCTTTCAAATCGTCATACTTGCCGCTCTCGATTTCTTTGATGAAATCACGAGTGGTTACAGTGTCAGGAACTAGAGCATTTTTAAACAAACCAATTCGTGATTCATAGGCGTTACGCCCGTCGAAGAAAACCACGTCATCACCACGCTCGGCTACCAGTTTGTTTACTTCAGCAGGCTTGAGGTGAACGCCACCGTTGACCACGCCGTTTTCATCAACCTCAATCTCGTCAGCAAGCCCGAAAGCTACTAATTCCTGCTTCGCATTTACCTTCAGCTTGGGAAATTCCTGTCCAGTTCCCGGAGACCATTTAAAGTCGATCTTGTTGAATCCTGGGTACTGCTTGGTCGCTCGTACATACCGTTTCAGGGCACCAACTTCCCCACCGAGTGTTCCATTAATACCGTGTTTAGAGATCAATATCCGACCTTTGATACCCAAAGACTCGCACAAAAGCCGTTGCCACATGCGAACAGCTACTGGGTCGGCGACGGGGGCAAACCCGTAATAAAGGATCACTTTGTGTACTGCCATAGGGACAATTTAATCAACAGGCAGAGGTGGATTTGACCTGCCATAATGCCCTTATGCCAAAAATCGTTGCTGAATCTGTCGCAGCGAACCGAGATTTGCGCCAAAACGCCATCTTGTCCGCCGCTACTGAGATTGCGCGCGCCCAGGGTTTTGAGGCCGTCACTATTGGCGCGGTTGCGCAACATGCAGGGCTAGCCCGTTCCAGCGTCTACGCCTATTTCAACTCCAGTGCGGATTTGATTGCGGACGTATTAGTAGATGAGCTCACTGATTTCATTGATTATTTAAGCGAAAAAACTGCTTCGCTCCCTCGAGACAAAATGTTCATCCGACGTTGGATTGAAACTTCTATGGAATACATCCTGGACGGACGCCACAGTTTGGCGCGGGCTGCAGGATCAGTCGAACTACCAGCAACGCGACGCGCTCAGCTAAAGAATTTGCACCGCGAGATGTACCAACCGCTCGCCGAGACACTAGTTTCGCTTGGAGCTGAAAACCCAATGCGGGTTGGACAACAGATTTCAGCTTTGCTTGATGTTGCAGTTCTGCGAATCGAACAGGGCCACGATTCCGTTACCGAAACCGCGGCCCTATTCAATCTTCTCAATCAGGCTTTCCCTGAACTTATCGCTTGACCCCAAAACTCTTTTTAACACTTGCTGCCTTAAAACGGCCTTCAACATGAGCTGAAATTGCTGTCACACGACAAATCCCAACCTCGTTGAACTTGATAGTGAACGCGTTGCCAATTTCGCTGACTGCGCAAACATTTGGGGTGCGGGATACAAGATTTCGAGCTGATTTCACATTTGTCTTGAAATCCTTCTTAGATACAACTACTTCATCACCGATTTTGTGGTTGAAACGATTCGGCCACAGAACCAAAAGTGTTTGCTTGATTTTACGTAGCTTGAAAGTGAGCACCAGATTTAGCGGATCGTAAGTGTTGTCACCAAGCGTGGTTGCGCGAACTTCACAGACACCACTACCAAAGAGTGCACGAACTTCGTTGCCAATCACAGCGCAGTTGTTGTTCGCTGCTGACAAAGTTACTGGCAGCTCCGAATCCGTCGTTACTGAAATCTCAGCTGTATCGAAGTACGTCAAATCGGGAGTTGCGTCGGCTGCAACTTCCTGACCTTCAACCGAAAACACTGCGAAATCAGTCAGACCTAAACCAGATGACGGAAGTAGTGACAATTCGTACTTGTCATAAATCCAAGTTTGCCCGGTACTCAGGTGGTCTGGCCGGATATAGACGACACAATCGTCGACTCGACAATTAACGGGTGTCACCTCGGATGCCATGCGGCTGACTTTGCCGTCGAAGCTGGCCTTTGCAAGCAAGTTTGCGGTAGCAACGGAAACCCCGGGAGTGCTTGCCCACGCACTATCCGGCCGCACAATCCAGAGCGCCTGTGTTTGATCGCAGATCACCGGGCGAGCAGCTGAGTCGGTCGCCATATCGCCATCAACCGCACTGTCGAGGCAAAGTAATGCATAAATGCCAACGCCAGTTGGAAGGTTGTTGGGAGTAACGGCGATAGCTGTGTTCGCGTTGACATTTTCGGTTCGTGGGCTGAGTGACAAGGAGTATTCATCAGCTGCGTGAGCAGCACCGATGCCACCAAGCAGACTTGCTAACAGCGCTACCGTGATGAGCGAACTTTTAATTTTCAATTTATTCTCCTACTTGAATGTGACTGGAATAAAAACATCTGCTGAGCGATCGTCTCCTTGTAGATGATCTGCTCGAGTCGTAATTGCACACCGAATTTTTCGGCAATCTTTGTTCCCGATTTTGCTGTTGATCTTCAATTTAACTTTGAATTTGCCGCCAAAACCAAAAGGTTTTGCTAGGCCCACTCCATAGCTTGGTGGATTTGAAGAAATCCATTTCGAAGCGCTTGTGCTGCCATCCATGTCGACACCGCCGCCACAAGGCCCAGGCTGCTGTCCTTTTTTCGGGATCACACAAAGTGCAACGTAAATCCCCACCCGCTCATCAAAGTTTCGGCCGGTAACCGTGACGACCACACCTTTACGATTCAAGCCGCGGGCTTTATCTACAATTAAAATCTGCCCCTCCACGCCTCTGGCTTTGACACTCGCTGGTTTGATAACAGCAGCGTCGGCAGCCAGATATCCGAATTGATTCGAAAGCAATACTGCTGCAAGCATTAACGAGACTTTTTGCATGTGGCGAATTTTGGAACATTTACAAAACTTGCAACCGACACCTTGTCGAAATGGAATCGACACTTTGTCGAGAAAATCCAGCAGTTACTTCCTAGGCTGAGAACATGCGCCGTGCCATGAGTTTGGTCGTGACACTTGTCACATTAACAGCTTTGGCTGCATGCACGTCTGGCGGGAATTCGACACCGAATGAGCCTGGCAATAACGGCAACATTCACACTATTACTTCAGCGAAACTTCCATTGGTGGCTGGGCCGGCAGTAACACCTTCCGGCGGCGGCTTCGCAACTGATCTTTCGGGAAACGCGATTGTTGTTAAAGATCCCAGTCGGGTGGTTGCCCTGACAGCCGGTGGCACGGAACTGTTGTTTCAGCTGGGGCTTGAATCTGTGATTGTTGGGCGCGATTTAACTGACAATCAACCTGAACTTCAAAAATTCCCAGTTGTAACAGACACCCATTCGGCCAATCTCGAAAAAATCCTTTCGGTTAGCCCCACGCTTGTGATAGTTGATGCAAACACTCGGCCGATATCGGTTCTCGAGGACTTGGCAAACTTCAATATTCAAGTTGTTTTAGTGCCGGTAGCAACAGATTTTGAAACTGCAGCGTCACGGATTTTAGAACTAGGTGAAATTTTCAACCTCCAAATCCAAGCAAAGTCACTCTCCGAATCTCTGGAATTTCCGTTTGAGAATAAATCTGGCATCAAAGTTGCTTTCTTATATTTGCGGGGTCAGTCCGCTATCTACTTGTTGGGTGGAAAAGGTTCAGGTGCCGACGGAATGATTAGTGCAGCTGGTGCGATAGATGTGGGTGCTGCCGCCAACTTGGGAAGCTTTACTCCTTTGACTCCAGAATTTTTGGCTGAGTTAAATCCAGATGTGCTACTTGTAATGGAAGCTGGCCTTAAATCAGTTGGGGGTGCTGATGGCCTATTTGCAATACCAGGTGTAGCCCAAACGAATGCTGCCAAAACTCGAGCGCTGGTAGTGGTCGAGGATTCACTGTTACTTAGTTACGCAGGACGAACCGCTGATTTAACTGCGAAGTTGAATTCGATCTTCGCAGAAATGGCCAGTGATGATTAAATCGAACAGGTGGATAGTCCCTAGTATCTGGATGGGCTTGGTAGCTATTTTCGTCCTCAGCCTTAATTTAGGCACCACGATTTACTCCCCCATTGAGACTTACAACGCACTATTCACTGAAGCCGATGAGAATCTGAAAAGCATTTTGCTAGAAGTTCGGCTTCCGCGAGCGCTGGTTGCTGTTCTCGTCGGCTTTGCCATCGCACAAGCCGGCTGGATTTTGCAGGCCACTTTTGCCAACCCGCTAGCCGACCCAGCGTTGATTGGAATATCCCCAATTGCGGCGATTGGTGTGGTGCTGGCATTTAGCTTTGGCAGCCTGCAGTTCGGAATGTTTTTCGGGGTAATTTTTCTACTGTTTGCTCTGCTCTATCTGGCAGCACTACAAGTTCCAAATCAAAAGTTCATTCTTGCGGCGTTTGCATTTGGTTCAATGGCCACAGCTTTGCTCGGTGTACTCACAACATCGCCATTGAATGCTTCTGGAAAGTCTTTGACTGCTTGGATTTTCGGCTCCATCTCGACCGTCAACTTTGAGCAATTGATTACGTTGGCAGTTCCAGTCCTAGTAAGCACTTTACTTTTGAGCCGACAAACTCAATTACTCGACTTACTATCCCTCGGAGAAAGAACTGCACAAAACCTGGGTGTAGAAATAAACAGGACACGCGCAAAAGTGTTCTTAACTGCAAGCCTGCTAATTGCCCCCGCTGTCGCTGTTAGTGGCGTTGTCGGTTTTGTTGGCCTCGCGATCCCTATGGCCGCTCGTGAGTTGATTCCCGGCAGACATCAGCACCAGCAGATGTTGGTATTAGGACTGGGCGGAATAAGCGTATTAGTTGCAGACACGTTTTCCCGCATGCTGTTTGCTCCAATTGAAATCCCACTTGGTATCACCCTTACTCTTATCGGAGCCCCAATTATGTTTCGCAGCTTGGTTGGGAGCGGTGTACGTGTATAAGACATGGTTTCGATTTCGCGCGAATGAAATTGGATTTCCTGGCCACACTTTGATGCAGGATGTCGAGTTTGGGTTAGTACCTGGGGACAAAGTTTTATTAACCGGAGAAAATGGATCTGGTAAGAGCACACTTCTGCAATACCTCGCGGGAAATAGTTTTAACCAAAGTAGCCACTTAGAATTTAAGGGTCTTCCTTTCGCCACACTCTCAACTTCCGAACAAGCAAAAATCAGGCATGTGGTTTTTCAGACTGATATTCCTTATCCAAAATTCTCAGTTATAGAGTTTCTCGAAATAGCCATATCAATCTCCCAATCCAGCACTAAGAAACTTCAACAAATCCCAGACATTTTTGGAACCCGCGACTTGGAAACGCGATTTCTGCAATCCCTGTCGGGGGGCGAATGGATGCGAGTTCGAATTGCTGTTGCCTGGCTGACGGATGCTGAGATTTTTTTACTGGATGAAGCCGATGCAGCACTCGATACGAATTACCGAAAAGAAATTTTTAAATTCTTACTCGAATCTGAGAAAACTCTTGTGGCTATATCTCACAACCCAGAAATCAAAGATCTGAATTGGCCTCGAAAAATCGAAATTATTGATCAGCGATTGGTGCAGTTGTAGTTTGGCTTGC
>JBEAZM010000036.1:0-2593 GCA_041170125.1 Actinomycetota bacterium | reverse complement strand
ACCGTGTCGGCAGCTTGTTTCAGCAGGAGTTTGCCGACGAAGGTTGATCCGGTGAAAGACAGGGTTGCGATGCGGGCATCGTTCATCAAACTTCCAACCACTTCGCTGGACTTTGAAGTCGTAATTACATTCACAACACCGGCCGGAGCACCTGCCCGTTGCACAACGTCAGCCACCCACAGTGCAGTTAACGGAGTTTCAGCTGGTGGTTTCATGATGACCGTACAACCAGCCGCTAGAGCAGGTCCAATCTTGCGGGTGGCCATTGCGGCAGGAAAATTCCATGGGGTGATTAGTAGTGCTACACCAATCGGCCGGTGGTCTGTAATGATGGTTTTGTCACCCGATGGCGATAGTCGAAAATCACCTGGGACTCGGCTCGCTTCTTCGGAGAACCAGCGGAAAAACTCGGCTGCATAAGTGGCCTCAGCCATGGCATCCCGCCAGGCTTTTCCGTTCTCCAATGAGATTAGTCGAGCACAGTCTTCAATTTCGGCTGTCATGATTTCCCAAGCCCGACGCAACACTTCAGCTCGAGTGCGTGCAGGCGTAGTCGACCAAGTTTTGAACGCCGCACTCGCGGCATCTACAGCTTGTTTCGCATCCGCCGCGGTGGCGTCGCCAACATTGGCCAGAATCTCACCTGATGCTGGATCAAACACTGGCATTTCATTTGCAGCATCAAGCCATTCGCCACCGATCAACAACTTTGTGGGGGCTTTGATTTCGACCATTTTCAACTCCTGACTTCATTGTCCGAGCCGAGGGTACTCGCGTCCGTCAGTCTTGCCACGAGGACTCTCATTAGGCTTCGGCCACCATTCATCAAGCAAGGATTTTCATGGCCCCAATTAATCTCGTCAACCTCGAGTCGGTTCGAATCGATTTTGGCAAAGGGCCGGTGCTCGATGACGTTTCACTTGGTCTGCTTCAAGACCAACGGATCGGAATTGTGGGTCGCAACGGTGGCGGAAAAAGCACGCTCATGCGTGTGCTCGCGGGTGGCGAGGAAATCCATGGTGGCCGACGCTCCCTCGCGAGTGAAACGCGAGTCGGGTGGTTAAACCAGAGGGACGATTTCGCTGATTCCGAGACGGCTCGAAGTTATATTTTTGGCGACTTAGCGGATCACGAATGGGCAGCTGTTCCGCGTAACCGCGAAATCATTAACGCCTTGCTAGGTGGTATTGATAACGCCGCCTTAGATAAAAAACTTGCAGAAATGTCTGGTGGTCAGCGGCGACGCGTGGCTCTTGCTGCTTTGCTCGTATCAGACATCAATCTGCTCCTACTTGACGAACCCACCAACCACTTAGATGTTGAAGGTGTGGCTTGGCTGGCCGCCCATTTAAAGTCTCGGCGCGACCTAGCTATTGCAGTTATCACTCACGATCGGTGGTTTTTGGACGAAGTTAGTGACGTCACTTGGGAAGTTGTGGATGGCAAGGTCGAGGCTTATGAAGGTGGCTATTCAGCCTACGTGCTGGCGAAGGCCGAGCGAATGCGCCAAGCCAACGCCGCAGAATCTCGTCGCAACAATCTGCTGCGCAAGGAATTAGCTTGGTTGCGGCGTGGCGCACCCGCGCGCACCTCAAAGCCGAAATTTCGCATAGATGCCGCTAATGAGCTGATCGCGAACGAACCACCACCTCGCGACCAAACGCAGCTACTGGCTTTTGCGAACGCCAGGCTCGGAAAATCCGTGGTCGATTTTGTGGATGCAGACATTGCCGTAACGGACCAGCCACTCATCAAAAAACTTAACTGGATTCTGGGTCCAGGCGACCGAATCGGAATTGTTGGAGTAAACGGCAGCGGTAAAACCACTTTGATGCGGACGATTGCCGGTGAATTGAAACCATTAGCCGGCACCATGAAAGTTGGACCGACAGTCCGGCTGGCCTATTTGTCACAGCACCTTGAAGAGCTGGATCCAACCTGGCGCGTGCTCGAAGCGGTTGAGCGCATTGCTCTAAGAATTCAACTTGGCGATGGCCGCGAATTAAGCGCTGCGACTTTGTGTGAGCGTTTGGGCTTTCCGCCCGATGCCCAATGGACGCCAGTGGGCGATTTATCTGGTGGCGAAAAACGTCGTTTGCAATTGACGCGACTTCTCATGGGTGAGCCCAATCTGCTCATTCTGGATGAGCCCACCAACGACTTCGATGTTGAGACACTTGCAGCTCTGGAAGATTTGCTAGACAGTTTTGCGGGCAGTTTGTTGGTGATTTCGCACGATCGTTACTTCTTGGAGCGCGTCTGCGATCGATTCCTTGGCTTGATGGGCGACAAACAATTGCGGGATCTACCACGCGGCATTGAAGAGTACCTAGAGCATCGGGTTGAAGACCTTCGGGAATCAGATGCGCCGGTATCGAACTCGGCAAAAACCCCGTCTGATGCCGCAACAGCGCGAGCTGCCAAAAAGGATTTGAATCGCATTGAACGTCAACTCTCAAAGTTGGCAGATGCGGAAAAACGGCTGCACGAAAAAATGGCAGAAGTTGTTGATGATTATGAAAAATTAGCTGAACTTGCGGTCAAGCAAAAAGAGATTGAAACTGAACGCGCTGAGCTCGAGGTTGAATGGCTA
>JBEAZM010000035.1:0-3639 GCA_041170125.1 Actinomycetota bacterium | reverse complement strand
CAGCCATCGCACTCATCCAACTAGGGAAGTCTTTGACTCCGACACCCGTACCAAAGGATGAGGGCAACTTAGTCACTAGTGGGCTTTACAACTATGTGCGCCATCCAATTTATGGGCTTTTAATTCTTGGCTTTGGGTTAATCGCCCTAACTTCCCAAAATTTCCTCTCAATGGGACTTTGGGCGATATTGGTTCTCTGGTTCAACCTAAAGGCAAGATTTGAAGAGCAGCTGTTATCGCTCAAGTATCCGCAGTATATGGAATACGCCAAATCGCGCGGCAAGTTTTTCCCGAAGATAAATATTCGCCATAAATAAATATGGCCCCGAGCTAGTGCTCGAGGCCATATTTGGGGTTATTTAGATGTCGTAGTAGAGCTCGAATTCGGCTGGGTGTGGCCGCAACCGAACGTAATCAACTTCAGCTTTGCGCTTGTACTCGACCCAAGTTTCGATCAAGTCAGCGGTGAAGACTCCGCCTTCAAGCAGGTAGTCATGATCTGCTTCGAGTGCATCTAGTACTTCACTCAAGGTTCCTGGAACCTGTGGAATTGCAGCAGCTTCATCTGGAGCCAATTCGTAGAGGTCTTTGTCGATTGGAGCTGGTGGCTCGATCTGGTTCTTGATGCCATCCAAACCAGCCATCAACATGGCTGCCATTGCCAAGTATGGGTTGGAGGATGGATCTGGAACTCGGAATTCAACGCGCTTGGCTTTTGGATTTGAGCCAGTGACAGGAATTCGGATGCATGCCGAGCGGTTACGAGCTGAGTAAACCAAGTTCACTGGCGCTTCGTAGCCTGGTACCAAACGATGGAAGGAGTTCACGGTTGGGTTGGTGAATGCCAATAACGAAGGTGCGTGGTGCAACAAGCCACCGACGTACCAGCGGGCCATGTCAGACAAGCCGCCGTAGCCAGCCTCGTCGAAGAACAATGGCTTGCCATCTTTCCACAACGACTGGTGGCAGTGCATACCAGAACCGTTATCGCCAAATAGTGGCTTTGGCATGAAGGTCGCGGTCTTGCCAGCATTCCATGCGGTGTTCTTGATGATGTACTTGAACAGCATGACTTCGTCAGCTGCGTGCGTCAAGGTATTGAAGGTGTAGTTGATTTCCATCTGGCCACCGGTGCCGACTTCGTGGTGAGCACGCTCAACCTCGAGGCCAACTTTGGTGAGGTTTACAACCATTTGATCGCGGAGGTCGGCCATCTGGTCGACTGGACCAACTGGGAAATAGCCACCCTTGAGGCGGGTCTTGTAACCACGGTTGCGAGTGCCATCAGCTTCGAATTCGTTGCCCATGTTCCAGGCACCCTCGATGGAATCTACTTCGTAGACAGCCATGTTGTTCTTGGTGACGAATCGAGCCGAATCAAAAACGTAGAACTCCGCTTCAGGACCGAAGAAAACGGTGTCGGCGATGCCAGTTGATTTGAGGTAAGCCTCAGCCTTAGCAGCGACGCCACGTGGGTCACGGCTGTAAGGAGCGTGGGTGTAAGGGTCAACAACTGAGAAGTTCATGACAAGAGTCTTCTCAGCGCGGAACGGATCGATGAAAGCTGAAGCGACATCTGGGATGAGCTTCATATCAGATTCGTTAATCGCCTGGAAACCACGAACCGAAGAACCGTCAAAAAGCAGACCGTCTTCGAAAACGCTGTTGTCGAATGCAGCGACTGGCACGTTGAAGTGCTGCATCACACCTGGCAAATCACAGAAGCGAACATCAACGAAAACGATGTTCTCTTTCTTAATAAATTCGAGTACCTCAGCTGCGGTACTGAACATGTTCTTACGAGACATATTTTCTCCTGGCATACGGATGGAAATTCGTCACCATTGACGTAAACGCTCTGCGAGCGAATAACCACAGATTAAAAGTCACGGATTGCTAGAGCGTGACCCACTTGTTTCGGGAATGTTACAAAATATTCAGCACTAAGCGGGAGCGCCGAATTATCGACGCGGAACCCGCATCCCTTTGGGCATTGGGCCTTTAGGGATAGGTAGTGCGGAACCGCCAACAGCTTCTAACTTTCGGCGAAGTTCAGTTACTTCAGCTGGCCGCAGGGCTTTTGGCAATTTCATGACCGTGCGGTTGAGTTTGGCGATTGGAGTTTTGCCCTCACCATGCCCCACATAGATGGTGTGAATTGGGATTTCGCCTACCCAACGTTGGGTTTTGGTGAGTGCAGTTTGGACGATTGAGGAGCCGCGTTCGGCTTCAACAACCAAGATGACACCTGGTCGACCGACTACGCGATGCACGAGTTCTTGATTACGGTTGACTTCTACCGCAGCTGCGGTGAACCAACCAGCCTTTAGAGTGCCGAGCACCTGAGCTGCAGCTCCTGGCATACCGTCAATTTGCGCGTACGCAGCGCGTTCCGCACGACGACCGAATACGAACGTCATTGCGAGCAAGCCCCAGGCCCAAGAGGTCACAGCAAGTGAAATCCAGAAGCCACCGAGCAATAAGCCAAGCGCCAGCAATGCACCGGTTACTGCCAAGAAGGTCAGGGGCAAAATCCAGCGAATGGCTGGATCAACAGGTTTAGTAAGACGGTAGGTTTCTCGGATTGAGATCATCCATTTGGGGGTTCGCAATTTAGCCACGAGCCAAGATTACCTTCGGACTAGACAACGGTAATAGCAGCGGTAGCTCCAGCGGTTTTTGCTGCAACCGCTTGGGCGTGCAACTTGCCAGCCCGATAAGAGCTACGAACCAGAGGTCCTGACATGACGCCAAGGAAACCGATTTCTTTTGCGACGTCAGCGAGTTCCACGAATTCTTCAGGACGCACCCAACGTTCGACCGGATGATGGCGTGGACTTGGTCGTAAGTACTGCGTGATTGTGATCAAGTCACATCCAGCGTCATGCAAATCCTGCAGCGCTTGGTGAACTTCTGGGATTTCTTCACCCATGCCGAGAATCAAATTGGATTTGGTTACAAGGCCAAAATCGCGGGCTTGGGTGAGTACATCGAGTGAGCGCTCATAGCGAAAAGCTGGACGAATTCGTTTGAAAATTCGGGGGACAGTTTCAAGGTTGTGTGCCAGCACCTCAGGACGAGCGCCAAAAACCTCGGCTAACAATTCAGGCTTGGCGTGGAAATCTGGAATTAGAACTTCAACGCCAGTGCCTGGATTAAGTTCGTGGATTTTGCGCACGGTTTCGGCATAGAGCCAAACACCTTCGTCTTCCAAGTCATCGCGGGCAACACCCGTAACAGTGGCGTATTTGAGTCTCATTTCACGAACTGATTCGGCGACGCGCAAAGGCTCACCTGTGTCGAGCGCAGCAGGTTTACCTGTGTCGATTTGGCAGAAATCACAGCGGCGGGTGCATTGATCGCCACCAATTAAGAAGGTTGCTTCGCGGTCTTCCCAGCATTCAAAAATGTTTGGGCAAAGAGCTTCTTGGCAGACCGTGTGTAACTGCTTTTCTGAAACTCGTTTTTTAATCGCGGTGTATTCAGGGCCAGTGCGCACCCGAGTTTTAATCCACTCTGGCTTTTTCTCAATTGGCACTTCTGAATTACGAATTTCGATTCGAATCATTTTACGAGGTTCGTTCACAGGGACCAGCCTAAAAGATGTTTGTTTAATGCGCTGACCATCAAATCTTTGAC
>JBEAZM010000034.1:0-3236 GCA_041170125.1 Actinomycetota bacterium | reverse complement strand
TTCTTAATGTTAGCTTTGAATGCAGCTGAGTTGAAGTTGGTCTGTCCTGGGACTGGCTTGCCGTTGCTGTACTTCCATGCGCCACCACCGAGAGCGGTGATAACTGGGTGAGCACCCCAGACGCCTTCTTGTGCACAGAAACCTGCAGTTAGACCCTTAGAAGACTTGTTGGCCTTGTAGTAGTTCACCATGGCTGCAAAGGTCTTTGGAGCGGTTGCACCAGCAAGGGTCTTGTTCCAGAAAAGACCAGTGGTGTCAACGTCCAAAGGAACACCGTAAACCTTGCCCTGGTAGGACAAAGCGGTGAATGCCGATGCAGCAAACTGGCTGCGGACAGATGAAGGCAAGGTCAATGGAACAAGCTTGCCTGACTTACCGCCGGAAGCTGCAAGACCAGCGTTGGAGATGATCACGTCTGGACCGGTTGCGGCAGATGCGCTGTTCCAGGCTGCGGTCAATGCGTCGAGGTTAGAGAAAATCTTTACCTTAACGACATGGCCTGCAACTGGGGTGCGGCCGGTTAGAAGTGCTTTGAGGTCTGGACCACGGGATTCGTCGGTCCAAACGGTAATGGTCTTGGTTGCTGCCATTGCAGGAGCAACTGCTGCAAGACCGCTAACCGAGAGGGCTGCTGCAGCACCAAGTGCTACCAGCCGGCTCTTCTTAGCGAACATGTATTTCCTTCCGTAGAAATATTCTGATCACGCGACAAAGTGAGAGTCGTGTGGGCGGAATTATTGGGAAAACGTGAACACCAAAACAACAGAAAAAGAATTCCGTTACCAATTTGTATTTATTGCAAACTCTAAGTAATTTTTGATTACAGAAAGTTAAGAACGTGAATTTCTAACGAATTTGTCTCGAACAAATAACAAAGGCTGCCAGACTCTCCGTTTTTTGCACGAAAGTGATTAACCTGCCTTTTACCTCTTGCAATTTTCCAAACAAGTAAAGGTAATTCTGTGCGTAAAAATCGGCTAAATAATTTTGTTAGTCGCATCGTCACCTTCGCAGTCGCTTTAACGGCGATGGTGGCTCCTGCGATTATTTCCTCACCAGCAGCTCAGGCGGCAGTGCGCAGCCAAGTTGTTTTGCATGTGCCCGGCGACCCTCGAGTGGTTCCTAACACCACAGTCTCAGCTGACACCGGCAGTGGTTCAACTGAATACGATTTCGTTGCTGGCGACTCCTACGGTGCATTCGCTTTTATTCCGACTTTCGAGAACACAATTGAGTTGACGATCGAAGGTAAAGACTGGAATGTGTTCGACGGTACTGAAGTCTGGATGGATGAATCCGGAGAGCTGCATTCCTCGCGGGCGCTAGCTCAGGGACATGTGATTGTGCGCTATCGCTCAGCCACAGACTCGGGTTTGGTCTCGTCTCTGACTTACACGGATGTAGCAGCTGACACCACCCTTGAAATCAATCCTGCAACAGGCTCAACTGCAGCCGAAGCGATTTTCGAAGTACCTGTCACTACAGATACGAAGCGGATTGAACTTCAGCCGAAAGTTTCCGGTTCACCGATGGGTTCGAGTCGAGCATTCGATGCTCGCAAGTGGGGCGAAGTTTGGATTTCAGATGATTTCGGCGATGCCCGATTCTCTGAAGCGTGGGCTGATGGTTATGCGGTTTTTCATTACAACCGTCCCGAGGGCGACTACAAGTTAGATCTCGAAACTGGCTGTGAAGCACTGACAGGATGTAACGCTTGGGGCTTACATGTCTGGGATGGTGCAGCGAATGCCAGTGAAGTTACTTGGGCAAACCCACTCGATCATGAAGCGATCGATGAGTTCGGTTTAGTTTTCCGAGTCCCACTTGTCGATGGTGCCGAGAACTTGTCTTTCTTGTTCCACTCCGGTGACACAAAAGATCCTGGCAACAATGGAGCCCCGGTTGATCAGTCATTGAACTTGGCTATGACCGGAGGTGAAGTTTGGTTTGTTTCTGAGAACTCTGACGCAGCTGGTAAAGCTGTGTATGCAGTTCCTGTCATCCAGAGTGTCGACGCCGACCTCACGGTACTTCGCGCAATCTGGGTGACCCCAGGCGTGATTGCGTGGCCAGACTCCATTCGCACCGTCGCTGATGGCGAACGTGGCATTCGAGCTCACTTGCTCTACGACGCTGCAGGTGAAATCGAAGTTTCGGAGAACCCTGAAACTCGAAGGCTTACAGTGATCGGCGACGATGCCCGTTGGCCACTGACATCTGGTAGCACGCTGCCATCTGGAGTGCTCGACACTTACCGACATCTGTCTAAGTACCGGGCACTGAATGTTCCCACGAATGCGAGCAACCAAATCAAGCAATTACTAAAAGGTCAACTTGCAGTCTTGGTAACTGACAACTCAATTACCCCTGCAAATCCAAACGGTGATGAATTGCTCGTGCGATTGACAGGCATTCAGTTAGCTCCAGTGCTCGACAACATCTATGGCGCAGCTGCTGTCGGCGAAGAGCTTGGCATCACCTGGAACGGCAACGTTCCAACCATGCGAGTCTGGGCACCAACCGCGAAAGCAGTTCGGTTGGAGCGCTTCGACAACGCTTCGGCAGACACCAGCGCTACAAACCACGATATGGAACTAGATACAGCTACTGGCGTCTGGTCTGTAACGGGCGATTCGAGTTGGAAGAATCAGTACTTCCAATACGAAGTTGATGTGTACGCTCATTCCAAAGCTAAAGTGGTTACAAACACGGTAACTGACCCATACTCGGTATCTCTCAGCATGAACAGCTTGCGGACTCAGATATTCGATCCTGCAGATCCGACATACATGCCTGAAGGATGGGATGCGAATCGACCAGACTTCACTTCAATGAAGGATGCATCGATTTACGAACTTCACATTCGCGACTTCTCGGTAATCGATGAGACTGTAGATGAAGATCATCGCGGTAAGTACCTAGCTTTCACAGACAAAACATCTGCAGGCATGTTGCACCTCAAGCAGTTGGCGGACGCAGGTCTAACACACTTACACCTGCTACCAACTTTTGATATTGCTTCGGTAGATGAAGATGCGTCAACTTGGGAAAGCCCCGGTGACTTATCTGGTTATGACCCAGACTCTGAGGAACAACAAGCAGCGGTTGCAGCCATTGCAAACAAAGATGGTTTCAACTGGGGCTATGACCCATTCCACTTCAACGCGCCTGAAGGTTCATACGCGGTTGAAGTTGATGGTGGTGCTCGAATTCTTGAATTCCGCAAGATGATTCAG
>JBEAZM010000033.1:0-4006 GCA_041170125.1 Actinomycetota bacterium | reverse complement strand
ATGACTTTGCCAATGTTGATTGTGAAACAACAGGCAGCAGCGGCTGATGCTGAACTACTTGGGCTACTTGGGCGGCCACTAGACGACGCCGATCACGCTCGGTCCTTAGAGCTGATGCGCGGACATGCTGCTATGGATGCGGCTCGAGCTGAGGCTCGTAGTTATGCGGACGCTGCGGTTGCGAAACTTGCGGCCGTTCGCGAACTTCAACAATCAAACCCAGCAGCATTTGCTGAAGCCGAACGTTTCGAAACCGTACTGAAAGTTCTTACAGATTTGGCTTACTCAGCGATTGATCGGGCTAACTAGCTTTTCTATTTCGTAGCGCATCGAGTGTGAAAATCACCAGGGCGCTCCAAATAAATATGAAACCTATCCAACGGGCACTCGACATACTCTCACCCATAACTGTTATGCCGAGTAGAAACTGCATGGTTGGGGTGATGTATTGAATAAAGCCCATGGTGGAGTAGGGAATCCGAATCGCTGCCGCTCCGAAAGCAAGTAGTGGAACGGCTGTCACTACACCTGCCATAACCGCAAGTACCGCGTGTGCAACCCCGGCATTCAAGAAAGCTGCTGAGCCATCAATTTCAATGAAGAGTAAGTAGCTAGCGGACAGTGGCAACAACAAAATTGTTTCCACCGTCAGACTTTCCACACCATCGGCTCCAACCACTTTTTTCGTTAAGCCGTACAAACCAAAACTAAATGCAAGCGCCAACCCCACCCACGGGATTGCACCAGCCTGGAGCGCAAGCCAAGCTACCCCAATGCCCGCAACTGCGATTGCGGACCATTGAAATTTATTCAACCGCTCGCGAAAATAAAGCACTCCAAGCGCAACATTGATAAGTGGATTCATGAAGTAGCCGAGCGAAGCATCAACCACGTGTTCGTTATTAACAGCCCAGATGTAAAGCCCCCAGTTGATGCTAATCATTACCGAGGCAAAAGCCAGCAACCGCAGACTTCGCCGATTCAACATCAAGCTTTTAATCGCTGGCCAAGATTTACGAATCTGGTTTACGAACGCCAGAAACACCAGACTCCACGTCATCCGGTGCGCCAGAATTTCTAAAGCTGAGGCAGGTTTCAGCAACGGCCAATACAGTGGAAAGAGTCCCCAAATTAGATAAGCCGAGATTCCGTAAAGCAAACCTCTGCGGTAGCGACTATCTAACTCCATTTAATCAACAGTCCAAGCATCCTTGCCGCGAATCAAAGCAGCCAAGTCGCCAGGGCCTCTTCGCGCCGTTTCAGATGCTATTTGGGTGTTGAACGCGGCGTCGTAAACCGGCCGCTTAACAGATCGGAAAACACCGATTGGGGTGTTCGCCAAAGTGTTCGGATCACTCAAACGGCTGAGCGCATAGGCGTAGGCAGGATCAGTGGCATTTGCATCATGTCGAATGATTTGATCTGCACTAACTGATTCCGTAGCAACAATTTCCAGACTGCCAGCAGCATTGCGAATAACCGCATTCTGGCCATCTTTGCCGAACACGATTGGTTCGCCGTCCACTAAATGCATCAAGTAGTCCGCTGCAGTGTCGTTGTCCTTCAGCACTTCCCAGGCACCATCATTGAAGATGTTGCAGTTCTGGTAGATCTCAACCAACGCCGTGCCTTCGTGTTCAGCTGCTGCCCGAAGGGTGCTGACTAGGTGCTTGCGATCACTGTCGATTGTACGTGCCACAAAGGTTGCCTCAGCGCCAATTGCCAATGAGATTGGGTTGAATGGATAGTCGAGCGAACCGGCTGGGGTGGACTTGGTGATTTTGCCAACCTCGGATGTGGGGGAGTACTGGCCCTTGGTGAGACCGTAAATGCGGTTATTGAAGAGCAAGATCTTTAGGTTCACATTGCGGCGCAAAGCATGGATTAAGTGGTTGCCACCAATCGACAAAGCATCGCCGTCACCCGTGATGACCCAAACACTGAGATCTTGGCGGCTGGTCGAGAGGCCAGTTGCGATTGCAGGTGCGCGCCCGTGGATAGAGTGCAAGCCGTAGGTGTTCATGTAGTACGGGAAGCGGCTGGAGCAGCCGATACCAGAAACGAACACAATGTTTTCTTTAGCGAGACCTAATTCAGGCAAGAACGACTGCATGCCAGCCAAGATTGCGTAGTCACCACAGCCTGGACACCAACGAACTTCTTGGTCGGACTTGAAGTCTTTGCCAGTTTGGGCAACCTCAGATTTTGGAACGAGTTTCAGAGATTCAAAATTAGACATTTTCCGAAACCTCCGCAATAAAGTCGACAAGCTCAGCGGCTTTGAATGGCAAACCTTGAACTTTGGTAAAACTGATCGCATCCACCAAGTACTTGGCGCGAATCAGCAGAGCTAGTTGACCAAGATTCATCTCAGGGATGATGACTTTTTTGTAGCGCTTTAGCACTTCGCCAGTGTTAGCTGGAAATGGATTGACCGTTTCGATGTGTGCCTGAGCAACTTTGATACCAGCGCGTCGAGAAATCTCTACTGCCGCACCAATCGGGCCAAATGAAGATCCCCAACCCAAAACCAAAATGTCAGCATCACCGTTCGGGTCATCCAAAAACATTGGAGCGACATCGTTTGCGATTCCATCAACTTTCGCTTGGCGCAACCGCACCATTTTGTCGTGGTTGAGGGCGTCGTAACTAATCGCGCCAGTGCCATCAGCTTTTTCGATACCACCGATGCGATGCTCCAAGCCAGCAGTGCCTGGCTTAATCCACGGCCGCGCCAGGGTTTCGGGATCGCGCTTATACGGCCAAACCACATCGACGCCATTCACTTCTTGGTTTGGTGCAGTTAAAAAGTCAGGATCGATTGCTTCGATGCTATCGAGATCCGGCAATCGCCAAGGCTCAGAGCCGTTCGCCAAGTAGCCGTCACTCAACAAGAAAACAGGAGTGCGGTACTTAATCGCGATGCGGCAAGCTTCAATCGCAGCCTCGAAACAAGCGGAAGGTGAACGCGGTGCCACGATGGGAACTGGAGCTTCGCCATTGCGGCCAAACATCGCTTGCAACAAGTCGGCTTGCTCAGTCTTGGTAGGCAAACCAGTTGAGGGTCCACCGCGTTGAATATCAATCACAACCAGTGGCAACTCCAACGCCACGGCAAGCCCGATTGATTCACTCTTCAGTGCGACCCCAGGTCCTGAGGTGGTGGTGACGCCGAGGCTGCCACCGTAGGCAGCGCCGATAGCTGCACCAATACCCGCAATCTCGTCTTCCGCTTGGAAGGTGCGAACACCGAAGTTTTTGTGCTTGGAGAGTTCGTGCAAGATGTCGGATGCAGGAGTGATTGGGTAAGAGCCAAGGTAAAGCGGCAAACCACTCTTCACTGATGCGGCAACCAGGCCGTATGACAGCGCGAGGTTTCCGGAAATGTTTCGGTAGGTGCCGCTCGCTGGTTTAGCTGGTCGCACTTCGTATTGGACGCTGAACTCTTCAGTGGTTTCGCCGAATGACCAACCAGCTTCAAGCGCCTTCAAGTTCGCAGCCAAAATGTTAGGTTTCGATTCAAACTTTGCACTAAGGAATTTGCGCGCCGTATCGAGCGGCCGTGAATACAGCCACGAAAGCATGCCGAGCGCAAACATATTCTTTGAGCGCTCAGATTCTTTGCGGGTGAGGCCAAACTCTTTTAAGGCTTCGACCGTGAGAGAAGTCAGCGGAACTACATGCAGGTTGTAGCCCTCAAGGCTGCCATCTTCGAGCGGGTTTTTGGCATAACCAACTTTCTCAACCGCGCGCTGGGTGAACTCGTCACTGTTCACAATCAAATCGCCACCGAGTGGCAATTCCTTCAAGTTACTTTTCAAAGCTGCTGGGTTCATTGCCACGAGCACGGTTGCGGCATCACCAGCTGAGGTGATTTCATGGTCTGCGAAGTGAAGTTGAAACGCCGAGACACCAGGAATGGTTCCCTGTGGTGCTCGGATTTCGGCTGGAAAGTCCGGCAAAGTCACCAAATCGTTGCCGAAAATCGCGGTTGCATTGGTGAACT
>JBEAZM010000032.1:0-2592 GCA_041170125.1 Actinomycetota bacterium | reverse complement strand
GACTTGTCCGGCGATTCGCTCGTGGAGAGCGCCGCAATAAAAGCTTCCTGTGGCACTTCAACGCGGCCCACCATCTTCATCCGCTTCTTGCCTTCTTTTTGTTTCTCAAGCAATTTCCGCTTTCGGCTTATGTCACCGCCGTAACATTTCGCAAGCACGTCTTTGCGGATTGCTCGGATGGTTTCACGTGCAATAACTCGAGCACCGATGGCAGCCTGAATTGGAACTTCGAACTGTTGCCGAGGAATTAGATCTTTAAGTTTGCCGGCCATCGCGACGCCGTAGGCGTATGCCTTGTCTCGATGCACGATTGCACTGAAGGCGTCTACCGCATCGCCATGCAGCAAGATATCGACCTTCACCAAATCCGCTTGTTCCTCACCAGTCGTTTCGTAATCGAGTGAGGCGTAGCCTTTTGTTCGGCTCTTCAACGCATCGAAGAAGTCGAACACGATTTCGGCTAACGGCAAGGTGTAGCGGAGTTCAACTCGATCTTCACTTAAGTAGTCCATTGCGTGCATTACGCCACGTCGAGTCTGGCACAAATCCATAACTGCGCCAACAAATTCATTCGGCGTTAAAACTGTAGCTCGCACTACTGGTTCATGAACTTCTCGAATTTTGCCGGTCGGGAATTCGCTTGGATTCGTGACGATGTGTTCGGTGCCATCTTCCATGACAACTCGATAAATCACGTTTGGAGCGGTGCTGATCAGATCAAGGTTGAATTCTCGTTCGAGTCGTTCGCGCACAATCTCGAGGTGCAAGAGCCCAAGGAAGCCACAGCGAAAACCGAACCCAAGCGCAGCCGAGGTTTCTGGTTCGTAAATTAAAGCTGCATCATTGAGTTTTAATTTATCAAGAGCATCGCGGAGTGCTGGATAGTCACTGCCATCGAGTGGATAAAGTCCGGAGAACACCATCGGTTTGGGATCGCGATAGCCGCCTAACGGCGTGGTTGCAGGTTTAACTGCAGTGGTGACAGTGTCACCGACACGAGATTGCCGAACATCTTTAACGCCAGTAATCAAATATCCAACCTCGCCTACCCCGATAGCTTTACCGGGGATTGGCTCTGGCGAAATCACACCGACTTCAAGCAGCTCGTGTTGGGCACCTGTCGACATCATCGCAATTCGATCGCGAGCGTTGAGTTGACCATCAATCACCCGCACGTAGGTGACTACACCGCGATAGGTGTCATAAACCGAGTCGAAAATCATTGCTCGAGCTGGTGCATCTTTGACGCCCACTGGAGCTGGCACTGTCTGAACAATGTGATTCAGTAGTTCCGTTACACCGACGCCAGTTTTGCCAGAAACTTTCAAAACACTGTCTGGGTCAACGCCCAAGATCTTGCCGATTTCAGCTGCATATTTTTCGGGTTGGGCAGCTGGCAAGTCGATTTTGTTTAGCACTGGAATGATCGCAAGGTCATTCTCCATCGCCAGATAAAGGTTGGCTAGCGTCTGCGCCTCAATTCCCTGAGCAGCATCCACAAGCAACACAGCACCTTCGCAGGCTGCCAGCGAGCGGGAGACTTCGTAAGTGAAGTCAACGTGACCCGGGGTATCAATCATGTTCAAGATGTAGGTGACGCCATCATCTGCCGTAAATGGCAGCCGAACTGCTTGGCTCTTGATCGTGATACCGCGTTCCCGTTCAATGTCCATTCGATCTAGATACTGGGCACGCATAGACCGGTCATCCACTACCCCGGTGATTTGCAGCATCCGGTCTGCCAAAGTGGATTTACCGTGGTCAATATGGGCAATAATGCTGAAATTTCGAATTAAGTCGGGGTTGGTAGACCCTGCGACAGGCGCAGCGCTATTCGACACGAGACTCCTTCAAGAGGTTATTTCAGCCAAAATCCGGCTCAACTAGGGCGAAGTGTTGCATGAAATTGGTTGGATTCGAATTCCAGGGCATGGCTGAATTGGCATTTTTTGACCGTTTACAGGTAACCTACGCCGTCGCTCCATCCGGAGCTCCCAAGCAACCACCTCAAGACAAGGCAGACCTGTGGCAAACATTAAGTCTCAGATTAAGCGCAACAAGCAGAACGAAACTGCTCGGCTACGCAACAAGTCCGTGAAGTCGGCTATCAAGACCGCACTTCGTAAGGCTCGCGAAGCCGTGTCTGCTGGCGACAAGGCTGCTGCTGTGACCGCAGCTGCTGATGCCAACCGGGCACTAGACAAAGCAGTCAGCAAGGGTGTTATCCACAAGAACCAGGCAGCCAACCGCAAGTCTGGTATCGACAAGCTAGTCAACAGCCTTTAATTGCTCTCGTTGCAATCTAAAACTTCAAAAGACCCCGCTGTGGCGGGGTCTTTTTTAATTGGTGATGCGCATTCTGGTGATATCCAGAACTGTTCGCTCCAATAACGCAATGCGCTGAGCCGGATCCAGAACTTGGGCAACCCCCAGCTCGTTAATGACGCCAGCTTTTAGTGCAGCGTCGGTGTTAGTCAGCAGCAATGCGGCATTCGCGAGCATCCGCGGATTCCAATATCGCACTTGTTGCCGCAGGGCTTTCACCCGGAAAGGTGGCACTCCAGCCAATCTCGCGAGCTCCCCTTCTGAAGC
>JBEAZM010000031.1:0-6360 GCA_041170125.1 Actinomycetota bacterium | reverse complement strand
CTTTCTGAATTACTTGGCAAGCCAGTTTCATATGCAACCGACCTCGTCGGTGAAAGCGCTAAGGCAGTCACGGCAGCCATCCAGCCTGGCCAAGTGGCCTTGCTTGAAAACGTGCGTTTCGACGCTCGCGAGACCTCGAAAGATGCAACTGAGCGCGCAGCTCTTGCAGCCGAGCTTGCAGCATTTGCAGATGCATTCGTTTCCGATGGATTTGGTGTTGTGCACCGTGAACAGGCATCAGTGACCGATGTGGCTCGTTTGTTGCCACATGCTGCTGGCTTGCTGGTTGAGGCTGAAACCAAAGTTTTCCGAAAAGTTCTCGACGATCCAGAGCGCCCCTACACGGTAGTGCTTGGAGGTTCGAAGGTTTCGGACAAACTTGGCGTGATTGCGCATTTACTCACAAAAGTCGACACGCTCATCATTGGTGGTGGAATGTGCTTCACATTCTTGAGAGCTCAGGGGTTTGAGGTCGGCGATTCGCTACTTGAAGAAGACCAACTCGAAACTGTTAAGGGTTTCATGGCCGATGCTGAAAAGCGGGGCGTGAAATTACTGCTTCCGACTGATGTTGTGATTGCAGATGATTTCAAGAACGATGCAAACATCAAGGTTGTTGGAGTGGAAGCTATCGAAACTGGTTGGAAAGGTTTGGACATCGGTCCGAAATCGGTCGAGGCGTTTGTGTCAGCAATTTCTGCATCCAAGACAGTTGTGTGGAACGGTCCCATGGGTGTTTTTGAGATGCCGAACTTTGCGAATGGCACGATTGCGGTTGCAAAAGCAATTAGCGATCTCGATGGCATGAGTGTTGTCGGCGGTGGCGATTCCGCCGCAGCCGTTCGCCAGTTGAATATTGGGGAAGAGAAGTTCTCCCACATCTCAACCGGTGGTGGCGCTTCGCTCGAATTTCTCGAAGGCAAAGAATTACCTGGCATTTCAGTATTGGAGGCATGATGTCACGCAAACCGCTTATGGCTGGCAACTGGAAAATGAATGTTAACCACCTCGAGGCGGTGCATTTGGTTCAGAAATTAGCTTTTTCCCTAAATGCCGATGACTTCGATGCGGTTGATGTTGCAGTTATTCCGCCATTCACGGACATTCGTTCAGTCCAAACTGCGATCCAAAGCGATGGCTTGAAGTTGCAATACGGCGCGCAAGACGTGAGTGCTTTTGATTCTGGTGCCTACACTGGAGAAATCAGTGGCGCAATGCTCAAGAAGCTCGATTGCACTTTTGCGGTTGTTGGTCACAGCGAACGTCGCTCGTACCATGCCGAAACTGATGCCGTAGTCAATGCGAAAACCAAAGCCGCAATCCGTCACGATCTGACACCGATTGTTTGTGTTGGCGAGCCACTTGAAATCCGCAAAGCTGGAACGCACGTGGAGTACACAGTTGCTCAGACGGCTGGCAGCCTTGCAGACTTGTCTGCCGAGGAAGTCGCCGACTTAGTGATTGCTTATGAACCGGTTTGGGCTATTGGGACAGGCGAAGTTGCGACCCCAGAAGATGCTCAAGAGGTTTGTGCTGCTATCCGCGAGTGGGTTAAATCCACGCATGGTGAAGGCGCAGCCGAAAAAGTTCGAGTTCTGTATGGCGGTTCAGTAAAAGCCTCAAACATTGCTTCGATCATGGCGAAAGCCGATGTGGATGGCGCTTTGATTGGTGGCGCTAGCCTCGATGCTGATGAATTTGTGGCAATTGCCCGTTTTCGGATGCACCCGGCCGATAACTGACAGTCAGAGAAGGTAGAGTCCGCTCCGTGATTTTAGCGTTTCAAATTGCACTAATTGTTGTTAGCGTGCTGCAGATTGTTCTTGTGCTATTGCATAAAGGACGCGGCGGCGGCATGTCCGATATGTTCGGCGGCGGCGGGTCCTCAGCAATGAGTGGCTCTTCTGTGGCTGAACGTAACCTCAACCGGTTGACCTTGGGAGCTGGCGTAATTTGGATTGCGCTCATCATCTCTCTCGGTCTTCTATTGAAAGGCTAATTAGATGGCTGGCGGTTCTGCTATTCGCGGCAGTCGCGTCGGTGCTGGCCCAATGGGCGAGTCCGAGCGCGGTCAAACTATTCCAAAAGAACGGATTTCGTTTTGGTGCGCCGAAGGCCACGAAACCTCGGTGGCGTTCGCAATCGAGGCAGAGGGTTACCCAGAGTCTTGGGACTGCCCTCGCTGTGGTGCGCCGGCAGGTCGTGACAAGGAGAATCCTCCAATCGCGACTAAAACTGAGCCCTACAAAACTCACTTGGCTTACGTCAAAGAACGCCGTTCTGAGGAAGAAGTTCAAACGATTGTGCAGGAAGCATTTGAAAACCTGCGCTCGGAATTGGCTGAATAATCAACCAGCTTCCTTCATCCTAAAATAAAAGCCCGCCAAAAGGCGGGCTTTTATTTTAGATTTAGAGCGCTTGTTGAACTTGCCGCACGATGTTTTCCACGTTGAAGCCGTACTTCGGGAATAGCAAGTTTGGATCAGCTGACTCGCCGAAATGATCAAGCCCAATCACTAAACCGTCGCGGACAATCTCGTACCAACCAGCACTTGCTCCGGCTTCAATCGCCACCTTTAGGTGAGCGCTTGGAAGCACTGATTCGCGGTAATCATCGCTTTGCTGTTTAAACCACTCGACGCAGGGCATCGAAACCACATTGGTTTTAACGCCAGATCCATTCAAGACGCTTGCCGCTTCGAGGGCTAATGCAACTTCTGAACCGGTTGCAATCAAAGTGGTGCTGGCATCAGCTTCAGCATGAAGCAGATAGCCACCGCGAGCCACGCCTTCCGCAGCTTGTTCGGCTGACACTACGACAGCCAGGTCTTGGCGACTGAGCGCGATTCCAGCTGGTACGGCTCGGTTCAAAATCTCAAACCATGCAGCAGCTGTTTCATTAGCGTCGGCTGGACGCACGACTGAAAGATTTGGAATCAGCCGAAGGGCAGCTAGATGCTCGATTGGCTGGTGTGTCGGTCCATCTTCGCCTAAACCAATGGAATCGTGGGTCCATACGTAGGTAACGGGAAGATTCATCAATGCCGTGAGTCGAACGGCACCGCGCATGTAGTCACTGAAGACCAAGAATGTTCCGCCGTAAGGCCTGTAGTTAGTGAGCGCCAATCCATTCATGATTGCACCCATTGCGTGTTCGCGAATACCAAAGTGGATGTTCAGACCTGCATAATCTGCTGCCGCAAAACTTGTCGCACCTTCGATTAACGTGCCATTGCTCTCGGAGAGGTCAGCTGAACCACCCCAGATTTGTGGGCTAAGTTTCACTAGAGCATTTAGCACTTTGCCGCTTGCTTTTCGGGTAGCAACCTTTGAACCAACTTCAAAGGTTGGCAACGCATCTCGCAAACTTGCCGAGTCGAGTGGCTCCAAGAACTCACTAAAGCGACTGAATTCATCGCTCTCGTTTGCTTCAAATTCTGCCAATCGCTTTTGCCAGGTTTGGCTTTTTTCAGATCCGCGAGTTTTTACTTCGCGAGCATGGGCTAGAGCTGCCTCATCAACGAAGAAATTCACATCTGGATCCAAACCCAGCAATTCCTTGGTGGCCGCAATTTCGGCCGCACCTAGAGGAGCTCCATGTGCTTTAGCGGTGTTCTGGAGCTGAGGCGCTGGCCATCCGATTGTGGATTCCATTCGAATTAATGTTGGTGAGCCCTTGTGGCTCCGAGCAGCAGTAAGAGCGGCATCCAATTTCTCGAGATCTACATCACCATCTTGAAGTTTCGGTACCTCAATGACATTCCAACCAAAAGATTGATAGCGAGCGGAAACGTCTTCGGTAAACGACAGACCGGTTGCGCCATCGATTGAAATTTTGTTGTCGTCGTAGATCAGGATGAGATTATCTAGAGCCAGGTGGCCGGCCAATGATGACGCTTCGCCCGAAACACCTTCTTGCAGGCAGCCATCGCCTGCTAGGACATATACCTGCTGCTCAAACAGATCCGAGTAGTTTTTCGAGTTAACAATCGCAGCTTGATGCTTTAGTCCCATTGCAATACCAACCGCGTTGGCGATGCCTTGGCCAAGCGGACCAGTAGTGGTTTCGACACCAGCTGTGTGCCCATATTCAGGGTGACCCGGTGTCAATGAGTCTGCCTTGCGGAACTGTTTGATGTCATCAAGTTCGAGACCGTAACCACTCATGTACAACTGTGTATAAAGGGTCATTGATGAGTGACCAATTGAGAGTACGAATCGGTCACGGCCAGCCCATTCAGGGTTCGCTGGATCATGTTGCAAATGCTTTTGGAAGAGTAGATAAGCCACGGGGGCTAGTGCCATTGCGGTTCCAGGGTGGCCGTTGCCAGCGTTTTGCACTGCATCTGCAGCCAACATTCGTGCCATCTTCACGGCTCTTGCATCAGATTCGGACCAGCTAAGAGTCACCGCAATCCCTTTCATTGGGAGGAATATTCCTACGGAGCGTATTGTTCCACCTAACGATTTGGACTTCGTATCAGCCTGTTTAAACAAGGAGCGATAGTGACTGTGGCGGAAATCAAGCCCCGAAAAGCTTCGTGGCGGGATTACTTGACTCTAACGAAACCCCGAATCATTGAACTTCTACTGGTTACGACCGTTCCTACCATGATGTTTGCAGCTGGTGGCTGGCCAGAATTGGGACTAGCGATCGCGACTCTCATCGGAGGCTCGCTAGCGGCTGCTGGTGCGAATGTGCTCAACTGCTACATCGACATTGATATTGATTCCCAAATGCCTCGCACTGCCCACCGTGCGACCGCGAGCGGCTTAATAGGTGCTCGCCAGACTGTCGTTTTCGGCTTAACACTTTCGTTCTTTGCGATTGTAATTTTAGGGACTTTCACTAACTCAGTAGCGGCTTCGCTAGCGGCTCTTGCCATTATTTTTTACGTCGGGGTGTATTCGCTCATTTTAAAACGACGTACAAAACAAAACATTGTGTGGGGAGGCATAGCCGGCAGTTTCCCTGTGGTCATCGGCTGGTCTGCAGTGACGGGCTCGCTTTCTTGGGAGCCAATTGTTCTCTTCATAATCGTTTTTTGGTGGACCCCACCGCACTATTGGCCGCTAGCAATTCAATTCAAAGATGAGTACGCAAAGGTGAATGTTCCAATGTTGCCGGTCGTCGAACCAGCAACTGAAGTTGTACGTCAAATAATCATTTACAGCTGGATTATGGTCGGCTTCTCATTGCTGCTAATCCCTGCGGCTGGTGTGGTCTACGCAGTTTCGGCAGTAGCTGCTGGAGTCTGGTTTCTCTACTCAACCTACCGACTTCGATCTGCAATTGCGAACGAGGTAAATGTGGGCAAGTCTGCAATGGCAATATTCCACGGCTCAATCACATACCTATCCGTGATTTTTCTCGCTGTTGGGGTCAGCGCGTTTTTCTAGATTGAATAGTTGAGTGATTCAGCGTTGATTTCGCTCTTCAATTCGAAGTTGCTGCGACGATAAAAATAGACTGCCGAAATCCAAATCAAAATTGCCAACAGCACGTGGATTCCAACCAGCAAAATCGGTAAGCCGCTGAAGTACTGGCTATAACCAACCACGCCTTGAACAACGGTCAATGCTGTCAAATTGCGTAGGCTTGGAAATGCCGATTCGGAAACCACCCCGGCTTTCAATAGCAGCCAAGATGCAATCAACACCCCAACAAATAACCAAACTGAGTCCGCATGCAACCACGCCATGAGTGCAGGATCAAACGGTAAAGCACTCGCCACGTTGGCATCGCCAGAGTGTGGTCCACTGTTCGTGACTACACTCCCAAGAAACACAACCAAAGCAGCAGATGCAAGCACACCGATTCCTATGGCTCTACTTACGCCGGATACTTTCTTGAAGGACCGGTTGTAAGCATCGAATAGATAAACCGATACTGCTACAAGTGCGACAGAAACCAGAAGATGAATCATCACTGTCGCGGAGTTCAGATTTGTAAGGACAGTTATGCCTCCAAGTATGGCTTGGAAAACTGTGCCGACAATCGGAATCAAAGCAATCTTTCTGAATCGCTTGTCCGATGATGTTTTCCACACCCCAACTAAGGTTGCAATGGCTGCCAAAGTCAGGATTCCTGTCAAGGTGCGATTCCCAAACTCAATGTACTTGTGATACGACTCTGCTTGATGCAAAGTTGGAATAAACGAGCCAGGAGTGCATTGCGGCCAGGTTGGGCAGCCAAGTCCAGAACCCGTCAAACGCACAGTCGCACCGGTCAGAATGATGCCACTTTGTGCAATCAGATTAAGCAGAAGAATTCGCTTCACAAGGTTGAAACTCATATTCACAGCCTACTTTGACTTAATCCCACTTGAAGGTTCGTCGAGCAGTGACTTGGAACACGCC
>JBEAZM010000030.1:0-8757 GCA_041170125.1 Actinomycetota bacterium | reverse complement strand
GAGATTTGATAACGATTATGAATAGGTCGTGGCAATTCAGTGAAAACCTAGGGTTCTGGTTCGCGCACCTAACCAATTTGGCTATGATTCCGCCACGATGAGCGACCAGCCTGTTTCCGGCCAAGCGAATCAACCTGCTCCAAACAATGATGAGAAAAAAATCATTGATGCTAAAGGCGAATCTCAAGCCTGGGGTGCGATCAGCACTCTAGTTGCGGGACCAGCTGTCTGGGGTGGGATTGGTTGGTTTGTGGATCAGTGGGCAGGTACACGGCCAGCTTTCACCGCTGTGGGGGCAATGGTTGGGTTCATCACCTCCTTCTATCTCGTGATTCGAAAATTCGGACGCGACTAGCCCCGTTCGGTTAACCCCGAGCCCGATGCGACAAAGGAGTCCCACCGGACATGCTCCGCACTGGTATCTCTGTTCCGCTGTCAGGAGACGGCGAATTCCACGTTCCATCGATTGGTGAATTCTTTCCAGGCGGTTTGCTCTTCATCGGCACCCCATTTGAAATGTCCCGCATCAACCTGATCATGGTTTTGATGACCGCAGTGCTCGTAGTCTTCTTCGGACTCGCATTTGCAAAACCTCGCTTCGTCCCTTCCAAAGTGCAGAACACGGCTGAACTTGGACT
Organism: Actinomycetota bacterium; assembly: GCA_041170125.1. GTDB lineage: Bacteria > Actinomycetota > Actinomycetes > S36-B12 > UBA5976 > JAFMIT01. The sequence goes on along the minus strand of JBEAZM010000030.1, from coordinate 8,119 downwards.
TGATTTCGTTCGCGTCAACATTGCTGAAGAAATCATCGGTCACGATGGCCACAAGTTCGTGGGTTACCTCACCACCTTGTTCTTCATGATTTTCGCCTTCAACATCACTTCAATCATCCCGGGTCTGCAGATTGCTGCGACCTCGACGATTGCTGTGCCGTTCATGTTGGCGATGCTCTCGTACTTCGTTTTCAACGCCGCTGGCATGTCTGCCAACGGCGTTGTTGGATATTTGAAGGCAAATCTGTTTCCACCAGGCCTTCCAATTCCAATCTATTTCCTGGTCACTCCGATTGAACTCGTAGCGACCTTCGTACTTCGTCCAATCACCTTGACCATCCGTTTGCTCGCAAACATGATGGCTGGTCACTTGTTGTTGGTGTTGTTCTTCAGCGCCACCCACTTCATGGTGTTTGGTTTGGACGGCGTACTCAAAATTTTCGGCTTGGCTTCATTCGCGGCAGGGTTCGCCTTTACGTTGTTTGAAGTTCTTGTCGCGTTCCTTCAGGCCTACATCTTCACTATGTTGACTGCGGTTTACATCAGTGGTGCGGTAGCTGAAGAACACTAAAACACAGACGACGGGCAAAAGTTGCCCGCCTAATCGAAAGGAAACACTGTGAGCATCCTCGCGCTAGTCTCCGAGATCTCCGGCAACCTCAACAGCATCGGTTACGGTCTTGGCACCTTGGGACCTGGTATCGGCATTGGTATGTTGGTCGGTAAGGCTCTTGAAGGTATGTCCCGTCAGCCAGAAGCTGCAGGCACCTTGCGTACGAACATGATTCTTGGCATCGCTTTCACCGAAGCTTTGTCCTTGATCGGCCTTGTTGCTGGTCTTCTGTTCACCTGATCCAGACTTTATAAGGACGGCTTGCCATCATGGGCATCAACGGTTTAATTGCAGCAGGAGGGGACGCTCCTAGCGGTGCTGGGATCCTCTTCCCAGCAATCTACGACCTCATCTGGGGTGGAGTTTCCTTCCTGATCCTGATCACGCTTTTCACAAAGTATGTGCTGCCACGCTTCAACAAAGTTTTGGCAGAGCGTCAGGAGAAGATTGAAGGCGGCTTCAAGCGTGCCGAAGCAGCACAAGCAAAAGCGAATGAGACCCTCGAATCTCTGACTACACAACTAAGTGCAGCTCGAGACGAGGCAGCGAACATTCGTGCAGCTGCTGCTGAAGAGAAGCGCAAAGAACTCGACAAAGTTCGCGCCGAAGCTGAAGAACTACGCAGCCAGAGCGAAGCGCGCTCACGCGAAACCATCCAAGCCGAAAAAGCACAGGCAGAATCAGACTTGCAGCGTGGAGTCGGTGCACTAGCACTCGACCTCGCATCAAAAGTTGTTGGCGAAAGCCTCCAAGATGACGCCCGCGCTCGTGCGGTTGTAGATGCTTTCATTGCAGATCTAGAGCGCCAAGCAAATGAGGCAGGTCGCTGATGTTGGGTATTAGTCGAGAGTCACTTGCCGCGCTGCAGCAGCAGGTTGCTGGCATGGCGGTTGAAGGTGAATCTGCATTTGTTGCAGATCTACTCAAGGCCGCATCCTCAATCTCGACCCAATCTCAATTACTAGTTGCCCTGGTTGACTCCGGTCAAAACTTGGCAGCTCGAGAAAGCATGGTTCGTGAACTATTCGGCTCTCAGGTAAGTGCAAAAACGATTGAGGTGTTGATTGCCGCAATCGGTTTGCGCTGGGCGAACGACATTGAAATGGTTGAGGCGCTCGAAATCATCGCGGCTGAAGCAATCTTCCGCTCCAACCCGTCAGAAGTTGATCGGATTGAAGCTGAGATTTTTGCTTTTGCCCGCGCGGTTGAAACCAACCCTGAGCTTCAGATGGCTCTGACGAACCCAGCTGCATCGGCATCCGCAAAAGCCACACTTGTACGCGAACTTGTTAGCGCACAAGTAGCGGCTGGCACGGCTGCCTTGCTCGAGCACACCGCCGCAAACCTGCGCGGTCGCCGGGTTGACATTGCACTACGCGCACTTAGCGATGCTGCAGCTGCAGCTCGCAATCGCGTGGTTGCAGAAGTCAAAGTGGCACAGCCACTAGTAGCTGACCAAGCAGACCGGCTGGCAAAAGCACTCGGTCGTCTGGCCGGCAAAGACGTAAGTTTGAACGTGGTCATCGACCCTTCCATCATTGGAGGTGTGTCTGTGCGCCTAGGTGACGAAGTGATCGATGGCACCGTTCAGACCCGACTCGACCAGGCTCGCCGAGCCTTGGTTGGCTAACACAATTTTTCAATCACTACCAGGAAGCAGGACATCATGACGGAGCTTTCGATCCGCCCGGACGAAATCCGCGCCGCCATTGAGCGCAATGTCGCGGCATTCGCCCCAGAGAACGCTCGGGACGAAGTTGGCCGAGTTGTTGAAACCGGTGACGGTATCGCTCGTGTCGAAGGATTGCATTCAGCAATGACCAACGAGTTGCTCGAATTCGAAGGCGGCCTTCGTGGCTTGGCTTTGAACCTCGATGTAGCTGAAATCGGTGTGGTTCTCCTCGGAGATGGCAGCACCGTTTCGGAAGGTCAGACCGTACGTCGTACCGGCGAAATTCTTTCGGTACCAGTCGGCGATGGCTTCCTCGGTCGTGTGGTTGATCCACTTGGCAACCCAATCGATGGCATGGGCCCAATCGCAGCTGAAGCAACCCGTCAGCTCGAATTGCAGGCACCTACTGTTGTGCAGCGCCAACCAGTTAAAGAGTCAATGCTTACTGGCATTAAAGCGATTGATGCGATGACCGCTATCGGTCGCGGTCAGCGCCAGCTCATCATTGGTGACCGTCAGACTGGTAAGACCGCGGTTGCGATTGACACCATCATTAACCAGAAAGCTAACTGGGAATCGGGCGATCCCAAGAAGCAGGTTAAGTGCATTTACGTTGCAATCGGCCAGAAGGGCTCAACCATTGCAGCTGTGAAGGGTGCATTGGAAGAGAACGGCGCAATGGAATACACCACCATTGTTGCGGCTCCAGCATCTGATCCAGCAGGTTTCAAGTACCTCGCGCCATACACCGGTTCTGCCATTGGTCAGCACTGGATGTACAACGGCCAGCACGTACTTATTGTTTTTGACGACCTCTCAAAGCAAGCCGAGGCATACCGTGCGGTATCACTCTTGCTGCGTCGTCCACCAGGTCGTGAGGCATACCCAGGCGACGTGTTCTACCTACACTCCCGGTTGCTCGAACGTTGCGCCAAACTGTCCGATGAACTCGGTGGCGGTTCGATGACTGGTTTGCCAATCATCGAAACCAAAGCCAACGACGTGTCGGCATACATTCCGACCAACGTTATTTCCATCACCGATGGTCAGTGCTTCTTGGAATCTGATCTCTTCAACGCTGGTGTTCGCCCAGCTATCAACGTAGGTATCTCGGTTTCTCGCGTTGGTGGCTCCGCACAGTCCAAGGCGATGAAAAAGGTTGCTGGCCGTTTGCGCCTCGACCTGGCTCAGTACCGCGAACTCGAGGCGTTCGCTGCCTTCGGTTCTGACCTAGATGCTGCATCGAAAGCACAGCTTGACCGTGGTGCGCGTTTGGTTGAACTTCTAAAGCAGGCGCAGTACAGCCCGTTCGCACCAGAAGACGAAGTCATCTCGGTATGGGCAGGCACCACTGGCAAGTTGGACGATGTCCCAGTTGAGGACGTTCGCCGCTTCGAAGGTGAGTTCTTGGCTTACGCACATCGCGAAGCTGCAGCTGCGGTTGCAGATTTGAAGAACACTGCAATTTTGTCGGATGACACGATTGCAGCGCTTGAGACTGCGATTGCAGAATTCAAGAAGGGCTTCAAGACCAGCGCTGGCCACTTGTTGGCACACGATGCTCCAGTTGATGCAATTGATGAGGCTGACATCGACCACACCAAGATCACCAAGGTCGTTCGGTAGTCGGAATCGGTAGGTATTAATCATGGGTGCACAACTTCGCGTCTACCGCGGCCGAATTCGTTCGGTCAAGGCGACCAAGAAGATCACCAAAGCTATGGAGCTGATTGCGTCATCACGCATCGTTAAAGCTCAGCAGCGGGTTGATGCGTCATTGCCTTACACCAAAGCATTGGTGGCAGCAGTGACAGCAGCCGCTTCACATGGCTCCACCGATCATCCGTTGACATCACCGGTTGAATCCCCAAAGCGGGCTGCAGTTTGCTTAATCACAGCTGACCGTGGTCTTGCTGGTGGTTACTCAACCAACGCAATCAAAGAAGCTGAGGGTCTCAACACATACTTGCGCGAGCAGGGGATTGAGCCTGTTGCTTACTTGGTTGGTCGCAAAGGCATCTCTTTCTATAAGTTCCGCGATCGCAAAATCGCCTCGAGCTGGTCTGGCTTTACCGATCAGCCAACTTACGAAGATGCGCGTGCGATTGCCGCGGAGTTGTTGGATGCATTCGTGAAGCCAACCGAAGAGGGCGGGGTTGACGAAATCCATTTGGTCTTCACCGAATTCAAAAACATGGTGGTACAAAAAGCTGTTGCTAAGCAATTGTTGCCATTGCAGGTTGAAGAGTCGGCAGCAAACAGCAGTGATGGTGTGACCTTCCCGCTCTACGAATTCGAACCGCAACCAGAAGATGTGCTCGACGCTTTGTTGCCACAGTACATCGCAAACGTAATTTGGAATGCGCTGCTTACCTCAGCAGCATCCGAACATGCAGCACGTCGCCGGGCGATGAAGTCCGCAACCGATAACGCTGAAGAAATGATCCGTAACCTGACACGTCTGGCAAACCAGGCACGTCAAGCTGAGATTACGCAAGAAATCTCCGAAATTGTCGGCGGCGCAGACGCGCTGGCCTCGAAGTAAAGGATGGCGAAAAAATGACCGCTACGACTAATGGAGTTGGCCGCGTTGCGCGTGTCACCGGTCCTGTCGTTGACGTCGAGTTCCCAGTTGAGGCCATGCCAGCGCTGTTTAATGCGCTGAAAGTGGAAATCAACATCGGCGGCCAGGCTCGTACCCTCACCCTCGAGGTCGCGCAGCACATTGGCGACAACATGGTGCGCGCAATCTCGATGCAACCTACTGATGGTTTGACTCGTGGTGCTGCTGTTGCTGACACTGGTGATGCAATCACCGTGCCGGTTGGCGATGTCACCAAAGGCCACGTGTGGAACACCTTGGGTGAACCACTCGACGTTCCAGCTGAGTCACTGCAGATCAATGAGCGTTGGGGCATTCACCGCCAGGCGCCATCATTCGATCAGCTTGAATCCAAGACTGAGGTTTTCGAAACCGGTATCAAAGTTATCGACTTGCTCACTCCTTACGTAAAGGGCGGCAAGATTGGTCTCTTCGGTGGTGCTGGTGTTGGTAAGACCGTTCTCATCCAGGAAATGATTTACCGTGTGGCCGAAAACTTCGGTGGCGTGTCGGTATTCGCTGGTGTTGGTGAACGTACCCGTGAAGGTAACGACCTCTTCCTCGAAATGACCGAGACTGGCGTTATCAACAAGACCGCACTCGTGTTCGGTCAGATGGATGAGCCACCAGGCACGCGTTTGCGGGTTGCGCTTTCAGCTTTGACGATGGCGGAATACTTCCGTGATGTTCAGAAGCAGGACGTGCTTCTGTTCATCGACAACATCTTCCGTTTCACCCAGGCTGGTTCTGAGGTTTCGACCTTGCTTGGTCGTATGCCTTCGGCTGTGGGTTACCAGCCAACCTTGGCTGACGAAATGGGTCAGTTGCAGGAACGCATCACCTCAACCCGTGGTCACTCAATCACTTCGCTGCAGGCAATTTACGTACCTGCGGACGACTTGACTGACCCAGCTCCTGCTACCACCTTCGCCCACTTGGATGCGACCACTGTTTTGTCGCGTCCAATTTCCGAACTTGGTATCTACCCAGCTGTGGATCCACTCGACTCAACCTCACGCATTCTCGATCCTCGCTATGTTGGTGACGAGCATTACGCCGTTGCAACTCGCGTGAAGCAGATTCTGCAGCGCTACAAGGAATTGCAGGACATCATTGCAATTCTTGGTATTGACGAATTGTCTGAAGAAGACAAGATTCTCGTTGGTCGCGCTCGTCGTATTCAGCGCTTCTTATCGCAGAACACCTTCGTGGCAAAGGTCTTCACTGGTATCGACGGTTCATACGTTCCGGTCAGCGAAACCATTGAGGCGTTCAAAGCGATTGCAGATGGCGAATTCGACCACATTCCAGAACAGGCCTTCTTCCTCTGCGGTGGCATTGACGACCTAGAGAAGAACGCAAAGGAATTGGCTAAGTAGTCATGGCAGAACTTTCCGTATCGCTTGTGGCGCCCGACCGGGAAATCTGGTCGGGAGCAGCCAAGTTCGTGGTGGCTCGCACTACTGAAGGTGAAATTGGTATTTTGCCAAGCCACGAACCAATTTTGGCTTTGCTTTCAGAAGGTGCAGTTGTCCGAATTGATACGGTTGACGGCGAAAAAGTTGTGGCCGCAGTTCACGGTGGTTTCTTGTCGGTGGACTCTGATGCCGTAAAGATCCTCGCCGAGGTGGCTGAACTTTCAGCCGATATCGACGTGACACGCGCCAAGGCTGCACTAGCCCGCGCTCGCGAGGCCATGGACTCGAAGGCTGGTGCTGCTGCCCGCCGCGCCGAAGCCCGCTTGATTGCTGCTGGTGCTCTCTAGCTGACGCAGAATCCCTACAGAACGAAGAATCCCTAGCGACCGTTTTCGGTCGCTAGGGATTCTGCTTTTGTGGATAAATGCGGCTGCCACAACGGCCGTGGCTGCGCCACGAGCCATATTTGGTCTGTGGCGCAGCCGCGGTTGTGGAAAATGAATTAAGTGCCCAACAGCGTAAATGCCTGCCAGACAACTATGAAGCCAAACCACGCCAACGGTATGAGTGATACCCAACCACGATGCAGCACTCCACGAACACTCCAGTAGAGCCCGAGTGCGACTACTGGCGCGAGCAAGCTGTACGCCAACCCGTACGTGACCACCGCAAACCAGGTTGGTGAATTCGGCTCTTCAATCCGCAGGTCTTGCCAGATTGCCGAGGGTATAAACGCAGCGATGAAGCCGAAAACGAGAGCCACTGGTGAAAATGCAGCAGCTGCGAGGGCTTTTTTGGTGTCTGACAGACTCAGAAAATTCTTGAACATGGCGTCCTCCTTGCATTGGGAACTAGTTCTGGCATCAGGCTAAAGCGCCCAAAGCGGTTGGAACTAGTGCCGAAAGACAGGTAAAACAAAAAGGCCCCGATTGCTCGGAGCCTTTTTAAAGTTGGATCTACTTCTGGCGCAGGCCAGACTCCCACAGCACATCGCCTTTTTCTACGTTTGCTCCGCGGGCCAAGATGAACAGCAAGTCTGACAAGCGGTTGAGGTACGTAGCAGTTAGTGGATTCATGCCGCCGTGGTACATGTCGAGCGCTGCCCAAGTGCTGCGCTCGGCGCGGCGGACAACGGTGCGCGCCACATGCAATTGAGCCGCGCCGACGGTGCCACCAGGCAACACGAAAGAGCGAAGTGCCTCAAGTGGTTCGTTGTACTTATCACAAGCCGCTTCGAGAATCTCGATGTACTTGTCCGTGATGCGAAGTTGTGGATATTCCGGGTTGTCCACAACCGGTGTGCACAAGTCGGCGCCTACGTCGAAGAGGTCATTCTGGATTTCCGTAAGGAGTCGAGAAACTTCGTCGCCCAATTGGCCGGTCGCAATCGCTACTCCGATTGCGCAGTTAGCTTCATCCACGTCGGCGTATGCCTTTAGACGGGGATCGTTTTTGCCGGTGCGGGACATGTCGCCAAGCGATGTGGTGCCGTCGTCGCCAGTGCGTGTGTAAATTCGAGAAAGGTTAACCATGCCCCGAACCATAGGGGGCGCAGCGCCAACCTGCTATGGGAGTTTGTTACTTCTTGGCTTTGATTTCCGCCAAGCGGTCTTTCACAATGTCTTTCAACAGCTTGGTATCTGGTTTCCAATCCAGCGGAACTTGGAAAGTTTTTGTGCCGTGTTTGTAGCCCTCTAGCCGCGGCTTATAACGTTCGATGAATTTGTCCAACCACGGGCCGATGGTGATGTGGTTCTTGCTCGCTGAATACCCAACGATGTAGTGCCCATCTATTTGGATTTGTGGTTGATTCC
>JBEAZM010000029.1:0-8194 GCA_041170125.1 Actinomycetota bacterium | reverse complement strand
AGGTAATTCCGCCCCCAGTGCTCGGCAAAGACATGCCGCTAGCAGGCATTTTTGATCCAAAGCATGCGCGCTATGGAGAAGCAGCTGAATTTAGAAAGCTCTACGAAGATAAACCAGAAGTCCGCCAAGTGGTTGATATTGCTCGTGGGCTTGAAGGTGCACGTCGCCAGTGGGGTGTGCACGCAGCAGGTGTGATTCTGTCAGCCGAACCGCTAGTTGATGTGATTCCGCTGATTCGTCGAGCTGCGGACGGTGCCGTCATTACGCAGTTCGATATGAAGGTATGCGAAAAGTTGGGTCTACTCAAGATGGACTTCTTGGGTTTGCGAAATCTCACTGTGCTAGACGATGCGCTCCGCCACATTAAGAAGAACCGGGGCATCGAACTCTCGCTGGAACAACTGTCGCTAGATGACAAAGCCACATACGAACTCTTAACCCGCGGCGACACTTTAGGTGTGTTCCAGCTTGATGGTGGTCCAATGCGCGACCTTTTGCGGTCACTTGCACCGACCGGTTTTGACGATATTTCGGCGGTGCTGGCGCTGTATCGACCAGGTCCGATGGGGGAGAACGCCCACAACGATTACGCCGATCGAAAGAATGGTCGGAAGCCAGTCGAACCAATCCATCCAGAACTTGAAGAAGCCTTAAAGCCGATTCTGGGCGAGACGTTTGGCGTTATCGTCTATCAGGAACAGGTAATGGCAGTAGCCCAACAACTTGCGGGCTATTCGCTTGGACAAGCTGACTTGTTGCGGCGGGCAATGGGTAAAAAAGACAAAAAAGAACTCGACAAGGGTTATGTCTCATTCGCTGAAGGTATGAAAACTCGCGGTTTTTCGGCCGAAGCAACCCAGCGCTTATGGGAAGTCCTAGTTCCATTCGCCGACTATGCGTTCAATAAGTCGCACTCGGCCGCGTACGGTGTTGTGTCCTATTGGACGGCATATCTCAAAGCAAACTATCCAGCCGAGTACATGTCGGCATTGCTGTCGAGCGTCAAAGATGATCGCGACAAACTTGGTCTATATCTGAACGAATGCCGACGTATGGGCATCAAAGTCTTGCAACCAGACGTGAATGAATCAGAAGCCGAGTTTTCGCCAAAGGGCAATGACATTCGCTTTGGTCTGACAGCAATCAAAAATGTTGGTGCCAACGTGGTTGAGTCCATCATTGCCACACGCGAAGAAAAAGGTAATTTCGTTTCATTTGTTGACTTCTTAAACAAAGTCGAAATGACGGTTTGTAACAAACGGCTGGTTGAGTCGCTCATCAAAGGTGGAGCCTTCGATTCGCTCGGCAACACTCGAAAAGGACTTGTCAACGTCCACATCGAGGCCGTGGATTCAGTGCTCGCGACCAAACGGCAAGAAGCAGCTGGCATGGCGAGCTTGTTTGAGGACATGCTGGATACCTCGGCAGAATCCGATGAACTGAGTTCAGGTTTAATTCTGAATATAACCACGGAAGAGTGGCCAAAAGAATTTTTGCTGTCCCAAGAACGCGAAATGCTTGGTCTCTATGTTTCCGATCATCCACTTTTTGGTGTTGAACATATTTTGGAACGCGAAGCAGACATGTCACTCGGCCTCATTTTTGAGGAAGCTAACGATCGGGAAAGATATGAGAAGACCGTAAACATCGCAGGTCTGGTTACGGCAGTGGAACGGCGCACCACCAAGATGGGTAAGCAATGGGCCACCGTCACAATCGAAGATTTAGAGACTGCGGTTGAGGTAGCTGTTTACCCGCAAATGTATCCATTGATTGGGCCGATGCTTTCGACCGATACCGTCGTCGGAATGACTGTGAAGATTGATAAAAAAGACGAAGAAAAGCCACGCGTGATTGCCCAAAAAGTGTGGCTGCCAGATGTTTCGACTTCCGAAAAACCACTGCTCATCAACCTGTCTTTAGCTCAATGCGATCCCGAAACCGTGGACAAGGTGAAACAGATTTTGACTCTGAGTCCAGGCACCGCGAACGTGAAATTGCGCATCATCAACGGCTCGCGCGTGACCACAGTTATGGTTGATAAGAAGTTCCAAGTTAATCCCACCCCTGAACTGATATCAGATCTAAAAGGCCTACTCGGCGCCACTTGTATCGGTGATAAGTGATGCCGGCTAAATCGCTGTTGGCCCGTGTGCGTGATTGGCGCCTCGCGATTGCGACGTACTTGGTTTCAATTCCACTAATTGCTGCGGTTTGGCATTTCACTGCTCCACGGGCTGAGTGCTACATCAGCGAAGGTGAATGTGTCTGGCAGATGGATCAGACATCTAGTCCGTATTTTTTTGCGGACCTAGTTTTTGGTGGCACAGTCACTGTGATTGCTCTGCTGATTGGTTGGTTCCTAGCATCAAAACTCCAAAAAAGTATCAAAGCCCAGCTTGCTTTCGCGGCACTTGGTTACGCCGCTGCTTTTGCTGCCGCAAAGTTAGGGGAGAGTTTCAACTCGCTTGAATTGCTCGAAGAGCCGTATGCGATAGACGCTTTAGAACTACGCTCAACCGCAATGCTTTTCTTGTGGCCAATGTGGGTGCAAATGTTTGTAGTATTTCGCGAACGCAAGTCAGGGAATGTCCAAAGTGCGGACGAAAATTCAGCCGAAAATGCGTCGACGGGCGAGGAACTCCCCACAAACTAGAATTCGCACCATGATTCGGCTGATTGACTTACGAGAATCCAACCAAGACCCGCTGAAAATCGTGCCAAGAGCGGGTTTGGATGTGGAATCAGCTCTGCATTCCGTGAAACCAATCGTCGAAGATGTTGCTGCCCGCGGAATTGCCGCGGTTATTGACTGGAGTGAAAAACTCGATGGCGTTCGACCTGCGCATATTCGGGTACCAAAAGCTGAGTTAGTGAAAGCGCTCGCGGAGCTTGATCCCGATGTGCGAAAAGCTCTAGAAGAAAGCATTCGCCGCTCTCGGATTGTTCATAAAGATCAACTGCGAACCGACGTCACCACCCAGGTAGTGCCTGGCGGCAAAGTGACCGAACGGTGGCTGCCAGTAAATCGTGTCGGTTTATACGTGCCAGGCGGTCGTGCGGTTTATCCATCATCGGTTGTGATGAACGTAGTGCCGGCCCAAACGGCTGGCGTTAAATCAATGGTTGTGATTTCACCACCACAGGCTGACTTTGGCGGCCTGCCACACCCCACTATTTTGGCGGCCTGTGAACTGTTAGGTGTAGACGAGGTCTATGCAGCAGGTGGCGCCCAAGCGGTTGCACTACTTGCCTATGGCGCGGAACTCGAAGATGGCTCGCTTCTAAAGCCAGTACAAATGGTCACTGGACCAGGCAACATCTATGTGACTGCAGCCAAGCGGATGCTCAAAGGTTTAATTGGTATCGACAGTGAAGCCGGACCAACCGAAATCGCCATCCTTGCCGACGAAACCGCTGAAGCAGCACTCGTAGCCGCGGATTTAATTTCACAAGCCGAACACGATGTGATTGCAGCTAGCGTTTTGGTCACGACTTCAGTGGAACTTGCTGAAGCTGTCGCCAACGAATTGACGAAACAGGTAGCAACCACGAAACACCGTGAGCGCGTTACCGAAGCGCTGAACGGAAAACAATCCGGCATCATCTTGGTGCGAGATCTGGTTCAGGGCCTCGAAGTGATTGATGCTTATGCCGCGGAGCATCTAGAGATTCACACGGCTAATGCTGCTGAGGTCGCAATGCAGGTTACGTGTGCAGGAGCAATTTTCGTAGGCAACTACGCGCCTGTCTCACTCGGCGACTACCTAGCCGGTTCAAATCACGTGCTCCCAACCGGTGGCTGTGCCTGTCATTCTTCGGGTTTGAGTGTCCAAACTTTCCTGCGAGGAATCCACATTGTTGAGTACGACAAAGCTGCACTCGCTGAGGCCATGCCACACGTGGTTGCGCTATCGACTGCGGAAGATCTACCAGGACATGGCGATGCTGTGAAAATTCGCTTTGCTGGCGAAGGTGAGTAACCATGACTTTGCCACTACGCGATGAGCTAAAGGGTTTGAAGCCATACGGTGCGCCGCAGCTTGATGTTCCTATCAAGTTAAATACGAATGAGAATCCATTCTCGCCGCCAGCCGATTTGATTTCAGCGATTGCTGCTGACATTTCACAGATTGCGGGCGAACTAAATCGGTACCCTGATCGCGATGCCATCGAACTTCGGACCCAACTCGCGCAGTACTTAAACGAAGAGTCGCAAGTATCTCTCGATGCTAATCAAGTGTGGGCTGCAAACGGTTCCAACGAAATCATGCTGCAACTTTTACAGGCCTATGGTGGTCCAAATCGCAAAGCATTAACTTTCACACCTACGTATTCGATGTATGAAGAGTATGCCCGCGACACGAACACGGAATTCATCGCAATTGATCGACTTAAAGATTTCTCAGTTAATGAAGATCTTGTAACCACTTCTTTGAAAGAGCACTCACCCTCAGTAGTTTTCTTTGCGAGCCCAAACAATCCGACTGGTACCGCCATGGACCTTTCAATAATTCAAAACGTGGCGCCAAATTTCCCGAGCACAATTTTTGTTGTGGACGAGGCATACGCGGAATTTCGACGACCAGGTGTGGCAAGTGCTCTAACTTTGTTGCCTGCGCTACCGAATCTCGTTGTGACACGGACAATGAGCAAGGCTTTCGCTTTTGCTGGTGTTCGACTTGGTTACTTGGCTGCTAGCGAAGCTTTGATTAACGATCTCATGTTGGTGCGCTTGCCATATCACCTTTCAAGCGTCACCCAATCTGTGGCGAAGACCGCATTGCGATTTGCGGCAGAATTGCAAGCGGATCTGGACGTTATCCGCCGCGAACGCGATGATTTATTGGTTTGGTTAGGCGAAAACGGGTTTACAGCGGCCGAAAGCGATGCAAATTTTGTATTGTTCGGCACGTTCACTGATCGTCATGCAGCGTGGCAGGCATTGGTTGACCACGGAATTTTGATTCGCGAAGTTGGTCCAACCGGTTGGCTTCGAGTCACCATTGGAACTCCCACCGAAATGCAAAGTTTCAAAACCGCCCTATTGCGAGTGAAAGCAGAAATGTCATGAGTCGTTTTGCGAAGATTGAACGCGTAACCCACGAGAGCAATGTCCTCATTGAGTTAGAGCTCGATGGTGAGGGAAACTGCGATATCGACACTGGGGTTCCATTCTTCGATCACATGATGCACCAACTCGGAAAGCACGGTGGTTTCGATCTCAAAATCAAAACAGTCGGCGACATTCACATTGATTCGCATCACACTGTTGAAGACACTGCTATCGCTTTCGGTCAGGCACTAAAGCAGGCTTTGGGCGACAAAGTCGGGCTGTCCCGCTTCGGCGATGCCACCGTGCCGCTAGATGAAGCCTGCGCCCAAGCTGTGGTTGATGTCTCGGGTCGGCCATATGTAGTGCATGAAGAGCCAGACATGGTTGGGGTAATTGGAACGTACGACACCACTCTTACGCGGCACGTTTTTGAAAGCATCGTTTCGAGTGCTCAAATTGCTTTGCATGTCCGCGTGATTAGTGGTCGCAACGCCCACCACATTGTTGAATGCCAATTCAAAGCTTTGGCTCGAGCGCTTCGCGCTGCAGTCGCGATTGACCCCCGCATTAAAGGTGTGCCCTCAACCAAGGGTGTGCTCGGCGCGTAATGGCCTCAAAAGTTGTTGTGCTCGATTACGGATCGGGCAATGTTCGATCTGCTGTCCGAGCGTTACAACATGCCGGCGCCGAAGTCGAACTCACCTCGGACTTTGATTTGGCTATGGCGGCCGACGGTTTGGTGGTTCCAGGTGTTGGCGCTTTCGCCGCTTGTATGCAAGGTTTGAACCAAGTTCGAGGCGCCACACTGGTGAGTCGACGACTTGCTGGGGGCCGTCCGGTGCTTGGAATTTGTGTGGGTTTTCAGGTGATGTTTGAGCACGGGGTGGAGCACGGTTTGGACACACCCGGTTTTGGTGAGTGGCCAGGTGTAGTTGAAGAGCTAGATGCCCCGGTTTTGCCACACATGGGGTGGAACACAATCGAGGTTGCGGTAGGTTCGAAGTTGTTTGCGGGCGTCGAACAAGAACGTTTTTATTTTGTTCATTCCTACGGCGTCAGCAAATGGACGATGGCAGAGACAAACGAACGCACAAATCCACCAAAAGTTTCTTGGTCAGAACATGGTTCGAAATTCATTGCCGCAATCGAAAACGGGCCTTTGACCGCGACGCAATTTCACCCAGAAAAAAGTGGTGATGCAGGTTTACATCTCTTAAATACTTGGGTGAAAGGGCTCAGCTAATGTCAAAAAAACTTGAACTCCTTCCGGCAGTCGATGTTGCCGATGGTCAAGCAGTTCGGCTCGTGCAGGGTGAGGCTGGCTCGGAAACTTCCTACGGCGATCCGATAGATGCCGCACTAGCTTGGCAATCTGCTGGTGCGGAATGGATTCACTTGGTTGATTTAGATGCGGCATTTGGTCGTGGTTCCAATCGCGATTTGTTGAATGAAGTTATTGGAAAACTCGACGTTAAGGTCGAGTTGAGCGGTGGGATTCGGGATGATGAATCGCTGCGCGCTGCTATGGCCTCTGGTTGTACGCGAGTGAATTTAGGAACCGCAGCATTGGAAAACCCGGAGTGGTGTGCACGCGCAATCGCCGAGTACGGAGATCGGATTGCGGTCGGATTAGATGTGCGCGGTACAACGCTTGCAGCTCGCGGTTGGACTAAAGAAGGCGGTGACTTGTGGGAGGTGCTCGCAAGACTAGAGGCCGATGGCTGCTCCCGTTATGTCGTAACCGATGTAACTAAGGACGGCACCTTGCAAGGTCCGAATCTCGATCTGCTCAAACAACTAACTGAACGCACCAACAAACCAATCGTTGCAAGTGGCGGTGTCTCCTCGCTCGAAGATCTGCGACAAATCGCTTCGTTAACTTCACTTGGTGTTGAAGGTGCAATTGTTGGCAAAGCTTTGTACGCCGGTGCGTTCACTCTGGAAGCAGCGCTAGCGCTCATGGAGGAACTGGCGCAATGAGTTTGGCGGTTCGGGTAATTCCATGTCTCGATGTTGATGCTGGCCGGGTGGTCAAAGGCACTAACTTCGTGGATTTACGCGATGCCGGCGACCCGGTAGAACTCGCTGCAAAGTACAACCGCGAAGGTGCCGATGAATTAGTTTTTCTCGACATAACCGCATCGAGCGGCGGTCGTGAGACCACTTATGAAATGGTGCGCCGAACAGCTGAAGAGATTTTTATCCCACTCACAGTTGGTGGTGGCGTTCGCACCGTCGATGACATCGACAAACTGTTACGCAACGGTGCTGACAAAGTGGGTATCAACACAGCGGCTATTGCGCGGCCCGAATTTCTGAGTGAAGGTGCCAGCCGTTTTGGTGCGCAATGTCTAGTCCTATCCATCGACGCTCGTCGGGTCCAGGGGGAGACCCGAACCGAATCAGGTTTTGAAGTGACCACACATGGCGGACGCAAAGGCACGGGGATTGATGCTGTCGAGTGGGCAATCAAGGCAGCAGAACTTGGTGCTGGCGAAATTCTGTTGAACTCCATGGATGCTGACGGCACCAAAGATGGCTATGACCTTGAACTCATCAAGCTTGTTCGCGCTGTAGTAAAAGTTCCGGTGATTGCGAGTGGTGGCGCTGGCAAACTTTCCGATTTTGCGCCAGCGATTACAGCAGGTGCAGATGCAGTCTTGGCCGCTTCGGTCTTTCATTTTGGGGAAATGCGGATTAGCGACGTGAAAGCCGAGCTAAAAAACCAAGGCTTTGAAGTTCGGTAAGGCAGGATTAGGGCATGGATGGAATTTTCGATCGCATTAAATTCAATGCTGAAGGTCTAGTTCCGGCCATCGCACAATCCGCTTCTACTTATCAAGTTTTAATGATGGCATGGATGAATCGTGAAGCCATTGATTTAACAATCACGACCAAAACTGCTACTTACTTTTCGCGTTCTCGAAATGAAATTTGGGTAAAGGGTGCAACTTCGGGGAATACACAATCGGTTGTGGAAATGCGACTGGATTGTGATGGCGACACCGTTTTGCTACTAGTGAATGAGGCTGGACCGGCTTGCCACACTGGTACGGATACTTGTTTTGATGCCGACTTGATTGCGGAGTTCCATTCATGAAACTGGATTACAAACTGAACGGTGAAATTCGACCGACG
>JBEAZM010000028.1:0-18494 GCA_041170125.1 Actinomycetota bacterium | reverse complement strand
CTGCCGGAATTGCGGATCGCAACGAAACTTCTAGTCCCGCGGTTGGGCCATCTAGCAATTCATTTACTAGCCGAGTTGCTAGCCCTACGTCACTTCCTGGAAGCCAGCGGGATACGGGAACTAGTCGGCTGTAATCTGAATTGAAAAAATACAATTGTTGCGGCGAATAGCTGCGATTGAGGTCGGCAATGCTCATATAGGCATTGGTAGGTGCTTGCAAAATTCGTATTTCGCCACCTTGACGTTTGGTTTCAAACAATGCAACCTGGCTGAGCGGTTCTTCTAAAAATTCAAGCTCGCCAGAATTATTCAACACACCGATACGGTCATATGTCATTGAAATGATATTCGATTCGACAAGTTCAAAGACTGCTGAAGAAGAATCAATCACTTCCACTTTGTTGGCTCGCCAGAATCGATTAATTGCATTCGAAAGATAAAGTCGAGAAATCTCGTAGTTAGCGGTTGGATCCGCATGCGAATTTACGAACCCTTGCACAATCTCCAATTGATTCATGCCCGCCACTGGGGGTCGCACAATTGCTCGAGTGGTTGCGGCATCAAAATCAAGCTGCAAATCAGGCACCACTTGCACTTCGCCGGCGTTTGGAATGCCAGCACAACTAGCCAACAAAAACGCTACTACTAAGGCTGCTAATTTTTTCATTTGTTTGCCTCGAACCACTCATCAAACTTCTCAATCCCGAGTGGCACACTCACGGCGCCAAAATTGGTGTTGGGTGTCGTTGGCAAAACCAATCGAAAGTTCGATCCTTTTCCAATTTCACCGTCAGCTTCAAGCCATCCACCATGCAACCTAGCGTCTTCCATCGAAATTGAAAGGCCTAAACCAGTCCCACCCAGGGTGCGCTGACGCGAAGGATCTGCCCGCCAAAACCGGTTGAAGACCAAAGCCGCCTGGCCTGGCTCTAACCCGACGCCGTGATCTCGCACGCAAAAAACCAGAACTTCTTCATCTCGGAAAAGCACAACATCAATCGGTTTGTTGTCAGCGTGTTCAATCGCATTCGAGATGAGATTTCGAACGATTCGTTCTACCCGCCGGAAATCTGCTTCAATTACAAAATCCAACTCACCTAAACGGTGAACGATCAAATCCAACTGCTTTTCAAAAATGATTGCATCTAAATCTTCAATCACAGCTCGCACAGTTGCTGCGAAATCACCTTGGACGGCCTCAACTCGCGCCGAGCCAGCATCAATCCGTGAAATTTCTAACAAGTCATTCAACATAAGTTCGAATCTTTCAGACTGCTGCTGAAGCAACTCGATAGCTCTTTCATTTGCGGGGTCAAAATCTTTCTTCGCGGCGTACAACAATTCCGACGCCATGCGAATCGTTGTAAGAGGTGTGCGTAATTCATGCGAGACATCAGACACGAATCGCTGTTGCACACGTGATAGGGATTCAAGTTTGCGAATTTGTTCCTGCATGGATGCAGCCATTGAATTGAATGAAGATGCAAGCACGGCGAGGTCATCTTGCCCACGAACTGCAATTCGCTCAGTAAGCCGACCAGACTTTAGTCTTTCAGCAGATGCCGCCACGCTTCGAATTGGCCGCACAACCTGGTTTGTCAAAAGTAACGCAACTCCGACCAGAGCCACCACCATAAAAATGCCCGCCACAAAAACTGCTTGCCGAGTCAGATTCAACATCTGAATCTGTTCCTCAAATGGCAGAAGTAAATAAAGTTCGTACTCACCTACACCCGGCAGGTTTAATGGCACACCTACAACCACACCAGGCTTTTCACTGCCATCGATGTATTTCAATTCAGAAATCTGCCAGACCACGGCTTCTTCACTAACCACCGTTTGCCGCAGAGCGGCTGTCACAGATTGGTCTGAGATACCACCGGTGCCACGCTCGGGTTTGTCAATCAAACTTTGGCCGGCGCTAGCTAACAGCAGAACCTGGTAATCGCTTGCGTCATTTGAGCCGCCAGCTACCGCAGACACAACCGCATCAACAAGTGCAATTCGATCTGATGATGAATTGGGAAATGGAGCCGAGCTAATAACCTGCGCCGCAAGCGCCTGTCCTTCGGCCGCTTGTTGAACTGCAGTGTTGGTGCGCTGCTCGACCAGTCCGTCTCGAACTTGAGTTACCGCAATCGAAGAGACTCCAAACGCCACAACAATTGCCAGCAACAAAGTGGTTGTGAGCACTCGAAATGAAAGTGAAGTCCGCCACTGAGCCAGAAAACGTTTTACCAACCCGAAAAAGGGTTGAACGACGGATTTCATTCCGCAGCTTTGTAGCCAACCCCGCGAACCGTGAGAATGATCTCAGGATTCTCAGGGTCATGTTCGATTTTTGAGCGTAAGCGTTGAATATGAACATTCACCAATCGGGTGTCATCGGTTGAATGAAAACCCCAAACATCAGTAAGAATCCGATCGCGAGCGAACACCACGCCTGGATTCAGAGCGAAATATTTAAGCAATTTAAATTCGGTAGAGGTCAACTGAATTTCTTCACCATCGCGAGTGACGATGTGGCCTTTGGTGTCAATCAAAATATCTTTTATTTGAACCGGATGGTTTTCGTGCTTGCGCAATCGGGCACGAATACGAGCTAATAGGACTCGAGGCGGATACGGTTTAGTTAAATAGTCATCCGCGCCGCTTGATTCTAGACCTCGAACGACATCCTCGGTTTCAGTTTTGGCGGTGACCATAATGATTGGTACATCAGATTCTTGACGGATTTCGCGAGCGACGTCGAAGCCGTTCTTACCTGGGAGCATCACATCCAACAGGACTAGGTCGGGCTTGGATTCACGAAACATTTGGAGAGCGGTGTCGCCACGACCACACAACACGGCCTCGAAATTGTTGGTTTTTAAAACCAACTCAACCGTGCTTGCAAGAGCCGGGTCGTCTTCTACAACGAGAATTCTTTGAGCCATGGCAGGATTTTGGCATTAAATCTCGAGATTGCCGAAATAAACGGTAATTTTGCACCATGACAAACATTGAATGGTCCGATAACCAGCCACCTGAGTGGCAGCCTTCAAGCCCACCTCCAGCACCAAAATTGCCCGAATCGGAAGTTTTAGAGCCTTGGACATTTGGTCAAGTTATGAGCAAAACCTGGGAAGCTCTAACTAGCAATTTCAAACTCATTTTGAACGCATCTGGCATTGGTTTGGCAATATATTCAATATTTGCGTTGGCTGCACTCGCCATCTGGTCTTCTTGGTCGGAACTATCCCAGGACTTCGTAAACGTGGTTGTTGGTGTTGAAACTAGCCCCGAAATCCCGATCGATCTTCTGCTCCAAGCGGGTGGACTTAACCTTTTGCTATCGCTCCTTGCCGTCGTGATGCAATTTTGGATGGTGGCAAAAGTGGGCAACCAGATGCTCGGGTCAACTGCAGCATCCGGCTGGGGCCGATTAATGGGCGCAAACTTACTTTTTGGTTTCACCGTTTTTGTTGTGCTGCTGCCTCTAGCAATCGGCATATTTTTTGCGACGGAATCATCCCCTGAACTTGCCGGCGGATTAAGTTTTCTACTTTTCTTCTTGGTGGGCTATCTAATTTATGTTTCGCTTGGTCTGATTCCACTGACTGGGGTGGTCTTGGCTGAAGGGATTGGCGGCTTCAAAGCACTGCAACGTTCCTTGGCTTTAGGTAAAGGCTACCGATTGAAAATGTTTGGTCCGCTTTTGGTTTACTCACTCTTTGCTGGAATCATCTCAAGTGCATTCACAATGTTTGCAGCACTTGAAATCGGGTTGCTATCGCAATTAGTCGTTTACGCAATTGGACTTGGAATCAGTGTCGCAATCGCATCTGCCATCAGCGCAGCGGTCTCAGTCGTCATTTACCAGAACCAACTACGACGCAAATCTTAAAAATAAAAAATGTGGGCGCCCGATATCAGGCACCCACATTTTTTATGGAATTTAGTAACGGTAATGATCTGGCTTGTATGGGCCGGCAACATCTACACCTAGGTAAGCAGCCTGGTCAGCACCTAACTCGGTGAGCTCTACGCCAAGTGCATCAAGGTGCAATCGGGCAACCTTTTCATCCAAGTGCTTCGGCAATGTGTAGACACCAACTGGGTATTCATCCCGCTTGGTGAACAACTCGATTTGTGCCAAAACTTGGTTCGTAAAGGAGTTTGACATCACAAACGAAGGATGACCGGTTGCGTTACCGAGGTTTAGCAAGCGACCTTCCGACAAGACGATGATGCTGCGACCATCTGCAAAACGCCATTCATCCACCTGTGGCTTGATATTCAAGCGCGTGACGCCTGGTAGCTTTGCAAGTCCTGCCATATCGATTTCGTTATCAAAGTGGCCAATGTTGCCGACGATAGCCTGATGCTTCATCTGGCTCATGTGCTCTGCAGTGATTACATTGAAGCAACCGGTTGCGGTGATGAAGATGTCTGCAGTGGAAAGTACTGATTCCAGCTTCGCGACCTGATATCCATCCATTGCCGCCTGAAGTGCACAAATCGGATCAATCTCAGTGACGATAACTCGAGCACCTTGACCGCGCAGCGATTCTGCTGATCCCTTGCCGACATCGCCATAACCACAAACAACAGCAACCTTGCCACCAATCAAGGTGTCGGTTGCGCGGTTGATACCGTCAATCAAGGAGTGACGGCAACCATACTTGTTGTCGAACTTGCTCTTGGTTACAGAGTCGTTGACGTTGATTGCAGGGAACTGCAGTGTCTGCTCCCGGAACATTTCGTACAGGCGATGTACACCAGTGGTGGTTTCTTCAGTTACGCCCAAGATGCCAGCTGCGATGTTGGTCCAACGGGTGTTGTCTTCTTTCAAAGAACGAGCAAGAACTGAAAGCACAACTTCGAATTCTTCGCTGGTGTCAGCGGTTGGGGCAGGCACCGAACCAGCCAATTCGAATTCACGTCCTTTGTGAACCAAGAGAGTTGCATCTCCACCATCATCGAGGATCATGTTTGGACCCTTGCCATCCGGCCATAGCAGGATGCGCTCGGTGCACCACCAGTATTCCGGCAGGGTTTCGCCTTTCCACGCAAACACAGGCACACCTGCTGGGGCGTCAACCGTTCCCTCTGGACCAACCACGACAGCCGCAGCTGCATGATCTTGGGTCGAGAAAATGTTGCAAGACGCCCAACGAACTTCAGCACCGAGTGCTACTAGGGTTTCAATCAAAACTGCGGTCTGAACGGTCATATGAAGTGAGCCGGTGATGCGAGCGCCCTTCAATGGCTTTGAGGCTCCAAACTCAGCCCGCATTGCCATCAAACCTGGCATTTCATGCTCAGCCAAGCGAATTTCATGGCGACCAAAGTCAGCCAGACTTAAATCCGCAACCGCGTATTCCAAGCCGAAGTCCACAGCATTTTCAGGTGCTACGTGAACATCGACATTACTGTTTTCAACAACGTCAATAGACATTAGTTCTCCATTGTGAATTGTTGCGACAAACAGCTCGAGGCTTCGATAGTTCGCCAAATCTAGGACCGCCGACTGCGGCTCGCGCCCTAATTCTAAGCGGTTTTTACTTAATCGACACGTCGGCGCGAAATAGGTCAGGTTCTATGAATACGTATTTTGCGCTCGGAACTGCTACTCGAATTGCTTTTTCACACAAATCGATCCCGCTTGCTATGGCTGTTGAATTCAGATTTGGCTCGATACCGACTTTGGCCGCGACAAGCAGTTCGTCTGGCCCCACATACAAAGTCCGTAGGTGGATTAGCTGACCACAAATTTCGGATTGAGTGATTGCGAGCGTTATCGCACTCTGGTCTTCAGCAAGTGCAGATTCGCCAACCAACATACTGCTCATCTCAACCGCAAGCATGATTGCAATAACAACCAGCAGCACACCGATCGAGAGTGCTCCAATTCCATCCCATCGTGCGTCGCCGGTGATTGTGGCCATGGAGACGCCGAAGAAAGCAAGTACTAAACCTGTTAAGGCGCCAATGTCCTCAAGCAAAATAACTGGTAGTTCAGGCTGACGCGCAGCTCGAATGAACTGCCAAAGCGTGCGCCGACCTCTTGCTTTGTTGGCTTCAACCAGGGCAGTGCGTAGCGAGAAACTTTCCAAAATGATTGCGACGGTTAACACAGCAAAAGGAATCAAAGGATTCGTGAGTTCTTCAGGGTGCTGGAATTTGTGGAGTCCTTCATACAACGAAAAGAGACCACCCACAGCGAATAAAACAATTGCCACAATAAATGCATAAACGTAACGAATCCGACCGTAGCCAAACTGGTGGTTCACGGATATCGGCTGGTGTGCTCGTCTTCCGCCAACCAAAAGTAAAACCTGGTTTCCAGCATCAGCGACCGAGTGAACCGCTTCTGTCAGCATCGATGACGAACCCGATATAAAGAATGCGACAAACTTTGAAACTGCGATTCCCGTGTTAGCTAAAAGCGCAGCGACTACGGCTTTAGTTCCGCCTTCAGTGCTCATGCTTGGAGCCGCGATTTGAGTTCAGCAATCGGCCCAATCGGACTCGGATCGATCTCTTGAACAAGACCTGCGTAAACACTCGCCCAGTCCGTAAGAGCCACAAGATGAGCGAGCCGGTGGACGATATGCGTGCCTTTGGAATCTACTTGAGTGACCGGCACATCTCGACGGGTGGCAATCTCGGTCACAATCTCAGCTCGTCGAGCCATCTGGGGGTGTTCAACTGAATCGCGCAGCAAAATCAAACGAAACTTTCGCCCTACCGAAGCAGTATCGGCAAACATGTCGCCTTTGCCAGCGTATGGACCATCGAGTACCACAACTTGGTTGTGTTGAGATTCGGGAATCTCACCGTGGATGGCTGGAAGTTTTGCATTTTCAGCAAGTTGTGAAATCACTCGATAGCTTGCAACGGGACCAACTTCTCCCGTTCCCCAAATCATCGGAAGCGAGTCTGCAAAATCCAAAGCAAGCAACTTTGCAGGGTTATCTTCAACTGGCCGCTCTACGGCGCACTCGATACCCACTTGGTCAATCACATCCGCGGCTTTTGCTAAATCTTCATCGCTAACATTCACAATTCCTAACGCATTGCCAATCCGCAAAAGCGGTGTCAACAACGTCCACATCGAGGCCCGCGGCATTCGACCTTCAGCATCGATGTAAACCACATCGGCTCCACGCACAGACTCAGTGAAGGTTGCTAACTCGGACTCTGGCGAAGTGATTGCTACTAAGCGACTTCCACGGCGAGCAGCTTCGGCAGCAGCCGCAATGGTTTCTTCCGTCCCGCCGGAGCACGACAAAGAGATGACCAAGTCATCGACACCGACCCAAGAAGGCAAACCGTATCCCCGAGACGAGACCACCGGAATGCTCGAAGATGTTCCTGCCAAAGCTTCCAAGATTTGCCCTGAGATACCAGAGCCACCCATGCCAGTCACAACCACTGCGCGAGGTCTTCCAGCATTTGCAATTCGAGCAATCACGTCTTGATCGTTTTCAGCTAATGCTTTTCGAACCTGCGCTCCAGCGCTTGCTGTAGCTGCCAACATTTGACTGGCATCGATTTCCAACATTCGACTGCTGGAATCCAAAATCTCAGACTTAAGCATTACTACTCCCCCTTAGGTAGCAAAACTGGTATTCCTGACTTTATTTCAAAACTTGCTCCACAACAATCACTCACAATCGATTGCCCTATCAACTGCAAGTTTCCATGCAATGCACAAGGACATGCAAGCTTTGAGATTAGTTCAGGTGAGAGTGACATTTATCCTCGAATTAGTTTGAGAACTTCAGTGACGAGTTCATCAACTTTGGCTTGTGTTTTAGCTTCAACATTTAACCGCAATAACGGTTCAGTGTTGCTTGCTCGGACGTTGAACCACCACTCGTCAGCTGCAACAGTCAAACCGTCCAACTCATCGAGGCTTAGTTCTGGCTTTAATTCGTAAACAGCTTTGATCGCCGCCATGGTGGCTTTTGCATCTGCCACTGTCGAGTTGATTTCGCCACTTTCAACATAGCGTTGGTAAGGCTGCAAAATACTCGAGAAAGTTGTGCCTTCAGCGGTCTCGCCAAGTGCAGCAAGCGCGTGCAATGCGGCCAGCATTCCGGAATCGGCTCGCCAAAAATCACGGAAGTAGAAATGGCCCGAATGCTCGCCACCAAAAACTGCGTTTGTTTCAGCCATTGTTGCTTTGATGAATGAGTGTCCAACGCGAGTTCGAACTGCGGTGCCACCGTTTTCTTTGACGATTTCAGGAACGCTCCATGAAGTAATCAAATTATGAATAATGGCCGAGCCAGGGAATTTCTTGAGCTCTCGATCTGCAATTAGTGCAGTCAAGATAGAAGGCGAAACAATTCCGCCAGTCTCGTCGACTACGAAACAACGGTCGGCATCGCCATCAAAAGCCAAACCTATATCTGCGCCAGTCGCTCTTACCTTGGCCTGTAAATCCCGTAAGTTCTCAGGATCGATTGGGTTAGCTTCATGATTTGGGAAAGTGCCATCTAATTCAAAATACATTTCCACAATCTCAAGCGGTAGACCTGACAAAACTGCAGGGACCGTGAAACCACCCATGCCGTTGCCAGCATCAACCACAACCTTGAGCGGGCGAATTCCAGATAGGTCCACCAACTTGTGCAAGTAGTTGGCATATTCGCCCACCAAGTCTTGAGAAGACTCAGTACCCACTTCGCCGGAATATTCAGATTTCCAACCAGCTGAAATCAACTTCTTGATTTCAGCAAGTCCAGACTCTTGACCAACAGGCGCAGCACCAGCTTTGCAAAGTTTGATGCCGTTGTATTCGGCCGGGTTATGTGATGCGGTGAACATTGCTCCAGGCAAATTCAGATGGCCGGATGCAAAATACAAGGCATCGGTTGAGGCCAAGCCAATTTGAATTACATCAACACCTTGTGACTTAACACCATCAGCAAACGCTGCGACCAACTCTGGGCCACTCGGACGCATGTCGTGCCCTATAACAACCGCTCCGGCTCCCCCCTGAGATTTCCGAATACCTAAAACCTCTACAAACGCCACGCCAACTTCGCGAGCTAAATCCGCATTTAGCTGATCTGGGTAGGTTCCTCGAACGTCATAAGCCTTGATGATTTGGTCTAAATCGCGCATGGGGACAGCCTACTTGTGGTTACAGAGGGACTTGGCTAAGGCTTTGGAACAACCCGCAAATGTGCGGTACGTGGTTGGGCTGTGGTTGGGACCGAATTTTGTCCAACCGCAGCAGCGGTCGTCATTCCGATTCGAACTAATTCCCAGCCTTTGGGAGCGACCATTTTTGCGCTGTGCATTGAGCAGAGATCGTAACAATGTGGCTCAGGCAAAGTTGCTAACGGACCGAGCACAATGGTGCCTTCCGCGTAAACATAGGTCAATGTCGAAACAGCAAGATTCGGGCACATGGGCCGCGAGCATTTTCGGACATTGGACATGCTCCCAAAATTAGTGCCTTCACCTCCAAAATTGAGGCACCGACACTCTTAAGGTTGGAGTAGCTCTAAGCGAGCACCCGGCACGACTTCAGCTTGTAAGTCCTTTAGTTGCATGGCGGTAGTGACGACAGAATTTTTAATTTCCCGATCCACCCAGACTGTGAGGGCGATTTCAGCTTTTGAATCGAAGTGCAGGCTGGCTCCCTGCGGAATCCTTTTCCGGAAAGTCAGAGTCGAGAACGACTTCTCCTTGAGATTGTAAGTCTCACTGAAAATAAGTTCCGATTCCTTTCGAACGTTAACGATGACCTCCCCTTCCGTATTAGCAAATGCCATGACTTGAACATTTGAAAAGGCGGTTGGGAGTACTGCAGTGCTACGTGATGTGACAAGTGGTTGGCCTACCAAAATTTCAATGTCTGAAAAGTTCAATCGCCCAACTTGTTGGGTAATTCCAGCCACTATCGGTTGGTCGGCAGTCAAAACAATTGTGGCAGGGCTGTTGCCGATAGCACCAGCGATGTCTGCCAATTTCACAGTTTTTGCAGGGACTAGGAGGTCATCAAATTCAGCAAGTGTTTGACTTCCGGTTTCGTTGTAAAGCGTGGCGGTTACTACCGCATCGTCTGCTAAAGCTGTAACAGCTAACAAGTCTGAGTCAGAACCATTCGAGACTCCATGAATCACGACTCGATTTGATGGCGAACTGACGCCTCCGTTTACTGCCACGCCTAAGGATTGGTTAACTCCGATTCGACGAACTTGAATGTGCGTGGCAACCCGACCCTCTTCCGCCAAAATCTTTAAAGTGACGGCATCGCCACCTGGCACAACTCGAGTCAGATCAACACTCTCAACACTGTTGGCCGGAACCGAAATACGAGCGAACTCAGTGACGACAAACTCCCCCGAGTCGGTAAATGCTGACAGTTGCACAATCACAGGTTGGGCATCCGGGTTGGCCAAAATCAATTCTTGGGCATAGCCCGAGATTGTCGTGACCGCCGGGAACCAGCGCTCGGTGACCAACGGCTGGCAATCGGCATGCGCTAACCCACGAGCCTCTGAAGAATCGAATCTACTTAAGAGAGTCCCTACTGCGTTAGCCGAACTCAGGCCGGCACTCTGCACCCGGAGATAACTTGAACTGTTGGTCAAAATTGATATGCGCTCATTCGGTGACAGTTCTTCATCCCGATCACCTGCCAAAACTTGCAGATTTCCGGAGCCAGAGTCTGCAGCATTCAGGATTTCGACTTTAGACATGTTCGGCTGATTTTTCCCTTGCCATGGAATGCAAATCTGATCACTTATTGATGTCTGGCCAACCGTTGCAACTCTGTCTGGCAGAACTGAGGCAAGACCGCCCAAAGCGACCGAAACAATGATTAGCGCAACACTAAAACTAACCAATGGCAAGCGTCGAAGTGTCAATCGGGAATTTGAAATGGCTTTTGTGACACTTAGTTTTTCACTCATACCTACTCCGCCATCCATTCATCCCGATAAATGTGTCGGCGCCGCGGAGCAATGAAAACCAATGCAATCCCAATCACAAACCAACTTATAAGCAGAATGCTAAACCTGATATCAGACGCATATTCGATTTCGATTTCGCCATCAGCGTTTGCTGGCAGCAGCCAAGATTGAACATCACGTGCAACGGGTTTCAGCTCTACCCCGTTCAGAGTTGCAACCCAGGCTGAGTTTGGCCGTTCGGCAATTTGCAGGATTCGAGACTTTTCATCGACTTGGGCAACACCCGAAACCCGTAATGATGCTGACTCCACATCAAACTGGCCTAGGGCTAAAACCGAACCTGATTTGGAAACAATGTAGGTTCGAGCTTGGACATCAATCAGCCGCCATACGTTGAGCAACTTGTCACTTCGAGCAGTTATCAGCCGATCCAAATTTCCCCGACTCGAAATTAACGTATCTACCTCATCGGTGTACGGAGACGCAATGTAGCCAATTCCAAGGTCAAAAAGCGGATTTCCACTTTCAGTTGCGCCTTGTGTTAACCAAGCAAGAATTCGATCTGCCACTACGGAAGAAGTGTCATTTGCAATCGTCTCAGAATCTCCAAACAAGATTGGTCGACTGTCCATAATTTGAGCCTGGATGGTTCCATCCGGCTTGGTTTTCAGGAACAAAGTTCGAAGCCGTAAATCTTCAGTAAATCCACGCAGCATCTCTGCCGTGGTTTCGACATTTTTGCGCGCCTGAAACTCAGTCGGCAACTTTTCGGTATTAGCGATTGCAGCAATTGGTAACACCGATATACCAATCACTAAGGCAACTGCTGATATCTGACGCCAACCAAAATCACTGCGTTGCAGTTGGAGGGAAACGAACGTGGTTGCACTAGCGAGAGAGATAATTATCAAACCAAAAAGAACTACCGCTAAGGCACTAAAAGCAGCTGGATACTCACCAAGCCCAAACACCACGCCAATGAGTTGGGAAAACAATCCAACGCCAATGAGCGTGGAGAAAAGAATCCAGATTCGAACATGAAGTGAACTGTGGCGCCGATCAATTATTGACATCAACGCTACGATGAAAATTGGCAACTGCCACCACCAGCCGAAACCAGACTGGGTGATGCCGTTTCCAAATACGGCACGCCAAACCGAAATCGTTTCACCTGAATGTCCAAACTGATTGAACCAAACCTCGAAATCAGTGAACAGTTGGAAACTCCACGGCGCCAACATTCCTAGCGGTGCAAATAACCCAAAGCCAGCAAATTTCAGAAACTCTGTCGGTGGTTTTTTGCGGAGCACATAAACAAGTAGGAGCACGGCGCCGACCAACCAAAACGCGGGCCAAACCATGACGAATAGCGAGAATCCCAGGCTGAGCAAACCGACAAGTCGCCAAGTTAGTGGTTTCGTTAAACCGTACAGAAATCCAGGCAAAAGAATGGCCAGCAAAACGACTGCAACATCTCCCATCCGAGTTGCAATCAATAGCGCGGGAGACAATCCGTAAAGCGCTGCCAACCACACGCGAGTTGGTGCATGCCTAATGAGTGTTCGCAGACCTAAGTGCATTGAGAGTGCAGCAAGCCAAGGTCCAAAAATGAGTAATCGCTCGGCAAGTAATGCTGGACTGGTGAATAGTGCGGCCGAAAGAAAAGCCCAAAAACCAATGAAGGGGTGCGAAGGTTCAGTACTCCCCATACCAACTGGATGCAAGTCACGAACGAAGTCATTCCACATTGCCAGCGCGGAAGTTGGCATACTGCCGGCATAAGTAGCTAATTGACCAGCGCCAACTACCGAGCGACTCAAATACAGCCCTATTAAGATTGTTAAAATCGACAAAACTGTCCCAGGCCGCCGCAAGATTGCGAAAGCAGCTTGTTTTTTTCCAACCTCAGTTGAATCGATTTTCGGAAATAGTAGATTTAAAACTCGGTTCCAAGTTTGTGAAATCCCGTTGCCCAGTTCAGTAGACAGATGCTGTAACTGCAAGCGCAAGCTCGGCTTTAAATTACTTGGAAGATTCAATTGCCCGCAATGGTTTCGCAGTTTCTGAATTGGGATCGGATTAAATATCAAACTCGCTGTGGCTCGCCATTCATCCCGAGCGCCTTTTAGGTCCTGCAACAATAAATAGCCGGCACCGCGAGCTACACCTGCCAGGAAAAGCAATATAAACCGGAACCAAATAATCTTTCGAGGAGTGCGGGATAGCAGCAACAGCATGCCGGCACGCCTATCAACATAGTGCGAGCTGCTGCGTTCTTTCGCTGGTTTTCGGATGTCACGCGCGGTTGCGGCCACATGTCGGATTCGGCTTTTTCCAACAGCTAGAACCTCATTGCCCGATTCCCAAACTCGAAAGCAAAACTCTGCGTCAACCCGAAAATGTGGCAGTGTTGTTGTGAACCCGCCAAGCGCAACCCACACATCCCGCCGAATCAACATACCCGCACTGCTGACCACTAGCGCTTTTTCTATTTGGTCATGCTGACCTTGGTCCCGTTCACCATGTTCAAGTCCTGTGAAACGCGTGCCTATCCCAGTGATGCTGCTGCCTATCTCCAGCACGTGTTCAGGGTTTCGCCAGTCCAAAACTTTTGAGCCAAAAACCACTGCTTGTGGATTGGAATCGGCAGCTAACAAGAGCTCTTTCAGGGAATGTGAATGCGGTGCAGAGTCATCATGCAACAGCCATAGCCACTCGATTTTTTCGGCATGGACAGGTAGCGTATCGACGGTTTGGTTGACGTATTCGCCGAAAGCAAGTCCGTCCGGAAGTTTTTTAAGTTCAAAGACATCAGTTAAACCGATTGCGGAATCATCGTTACTGCCACAATCAACGGCTATCAACGAATCCGGTCGCCGTGATTGAGATCCGATTGCGCTAAGTGCCTCGTTTTGCCATCTAGCACCATTTCGATTCAAAAAAATCAAATGTACGTAATGGTGTGGGGAAAGCGTGGAGAGAGTTTCAGATTCCTGGTCTTGTAACCACCATGGGTAGAAATCTGCTTCAGTCATAGGTCAAAACTTAACCGAGCGCGGCTAAATGGCAAACAACAGGCATCGTGGTCGGGTGCCAGCCGAGGAACTAGTTCGCGCGGATGTCAGACTAGCCAGCGCGCTTTAGGCGTCTGCGTTCACGTTCTGATAGGCCACCCCAGATGCCGAATCGTTCATCGTTTGCGAGCGCATACTCGAGACATTCAACCCGAACGTCGCAAGATAGGCACACACGCTTGGCTTCACGGGTGCTTCCACCCTTTTCAGGGAAAAAAGCTTCAGGATCAGTTTGAGCGCAAAGTGCTTGTTCGTGCCACTCCGGCATTTGGCCAGGTGGTAGCAATTGTTCCGACACGCCCACTCCTATGTGCTGAGGTTGTAGGCGGAATTACATAGGTGTAATTCGATTCCGTCAAGTGGGATTTTCCAGAAATGTTTGGAAATGGACTAGTTCTCCGAGCTAAAACGGATTGCATGTTCGGGAATTACCACATCTGCCCAGATTCGAGCGCCCGCTTGAAACTCATTCCCCGCACCAATCACCGCGCCATCAGCTACCACAGTGTCTGTGAGCCGAGCGCCCTCGCCAATCACTGAATGTTCACCGACGATGGAATTGAGAATCGAGGCGCCAGCCGACACAACTGCTCCCCGCATCACCACCGAGCCATCGACTTTGGCGCCAGCCTCAATCCGTGCACCTTCTGCAATCGCGGCGCCATTCTCGAGGACTGCCGTAGAGTCAATAACAGCATTAGCAGCAACGTTTGCTGACGTCGGGATAGCAACAAGCGGGCTTGGGCATAGACCGGTAACCAAGTCACGTGATCCACGCGCAAAAGCCAACGGTGTTCCTAAATCTAGCCAATAGGCATCTTCTAAGTACCCGACAACATTCGCATCACTCGCCAGTAATTCAGGGAAGGTCTCTCGTTCCACCGACACCACACGGTCAGCTGGGATCGCATCAATCACAGATTTCCGAAACACGTAACAGCCAGCGTTGATTTGATGGGTAACTATTTCCTCGGGAGTTTGTGGTTTCTCCAAAAATGCCAAAACCCGATTGTCCGTAGAAGTGGGGACAAGTCCAAATGGTCGGGGATCTTCCACATTTATTAGGTGTAGCGAAACATCAGCATTTCGATCCTCAAAATCCGCAATTTGCATGGCAAGACTGTGGCCACTCAAAATGTCACCATTCAAAATAATTACTGGGTCGGAGGGGCCACTTTGTAGTGCTGAAGCCACATTTCGGATTGCCCCACCTGTACCTAGGGGTGAACTTTCGGTTACGTAAACAATCTCAATCCCAAATTCCTCACCAGCACCAAAGTAACCTTCAAAAACTTCAGCTTTGTAACTCGTGCTCAAAATAATTCGAGTTACACCTTCAGCCTTTGCTTTGGCAATTTGATGAGCAGTGCAAGGAAAGTTTGCTACCGGCAACATTGGTTTTGGGGTGTTAATAGTGAGTGGCCGCAATCGTGTTCCAGCTCCACCAACCAACAAAACTGCTTCCATAACACCCTCGCTATATCTGTCTGATGCCAATGACAAATTGATTTTCGCCACCAGCATTTATCACGGTTGAGAGTAGCGGTTGGCGTTTCACCCAATTCGATAAGTAACCCAAATTGGCTGCGTTGGGATACAAAATCGGAGCACCTGTTGCGGCAGCTATGACGCCGATCTGGAAGTCGGAAGAGGCGGCAGAGACAGCAACGTATCGAACTGGGCCGCTACCAAGCCAGACCGACCTGCGGCTAGCTGCGTTCAAGTTTTCCGTGTTCAATCGATTTACGTTAGGCATGCCGGCAACGACGCGGTCTGGGATGTTCACGGGAGCAGCGACAATGGTTGCGGTTTGAATTTTGTTTGCGTTTAGCCAGATTGCGGTTTCGGCGGCAAACCCAGTTTTCTCCGCAAAGATGAGCGGCTTTTTAGTACGCACGGCAACGCTTACAGCCATTGGCAGGCTCGCAGTCGCAGTCGCATCCGCAATCACAAGGCCGTCGTTCAGACTTCGACCAGAACGCTCAGCCAGAAGATTTGCGAGCTCAGCTGGATTGTTTGCACTAATTTCTAGACCATCAATTCCAGCTTGCTTTAAACCTGCTACCAGAGTGGCATCCACTCCACCCAAAGCCTGAAATGATGTGATGCCTCTGTCGCTGAAAAGTTTGCGCACCCGCGCGAGGTCACCCGAAGCAGCCACTGGAACGAAGGCCAACCCTCGAATTCCGGCGTAGGCAGCAGCAGCGGCAAAAGTTGCGGCATCGGAACTGTTGACGACCGGAACAAGTACAGCAGTTTTTGATGTTGAACTCGGGAGCAACGTGAACTCCAGCATTCGGTCATTCAATATGTCACTTGCAGCAAAGCGGGCGCGGGAATCCATTTTTACTTCACTCCGATGGAACCAGTTACTTCCCAAAGTTGCACCCGACTCGGACTTAACCCGCAATCGAAATTGATCGGCCGTAATTGTTGAGGTCAAACCACTCACGGATGTAGCAGTAACAGTCCGCACGGCTCCAGAAATCAGGCGGTCGGAGAAATCCAGAGTCGCTACATTTTCCAGGCCGAAGGCTGCAGCCACCGTGGCTTGAGAACGCACGCGTGGCGACCATCGACCAACCACATCATAAGCAACAATGGAACCTGGGTCCGGAACTGATCGCAAATAACCAAGAGCAGAACCTCCCCAAACATCTTCGTTGTTTTGGGTGGCTCCTCCGTTTGCGGCAGAGTAAAAAGTTTGAGCAACTTTATTTTGGTGAATCACAACTTGGCCGAAGTCTGTATCGGCGATTGTTGCATCGACTGCAGCCTTCCAGAGGTTTCCACCAGCGCTAGAAATCTTGCTCCAGCCCACAAAATTCTGATCTCGAATATCGTCATAGATATGACAAAAGCAAGCACTACTCCGCGAGTCAGTTGCAGGACTACCATCAGGTTTCGTGCCACTCGTTTTGTACAAGTCATAGTATGCATAGGAACGGGCAGCTACTACCTGGGCCTGTAATGCAGCCGCTGGCCAGCTCGATGGCACTTCACCTAAACCGTACAAATACTCGTCATTGAATCGCAAGCGATTAACTACTTGGATGCCAGCTGGTAGCGAATTCTCAGCTGCGGCTTTAAGTTGGATTTGGCCGTATCGGTACCAACTTCCAGCAGTCGTGGTTTGTGTAGACACGAAACTTTCACCAGTACCTGCAACCTGAACAATGGCTGGGGTTTCATCGCCACCACTAAATCGTGTGCCAGACCAGTTTATTTTTACCCAATCTGAGGCGGGAAGACTTAGATCTGAATTGCCAGTGAATTTAAATTTCAATTTGTTGTTGGCGCTTTCGTACGTCACAGTCACAGAGTCAGTTTCCGTCAGCGAAACTCTCGAACTCACCTCGACACCATCAACTGTGCGGTAAGCCTGGATGTTCATTGTGACTGCGCCTTTATCGACTGGCTTAACCCGCAACCCAACCTTTGGAATCCGATTCTGCAAGCTCACGTAAATATCATCAGCCGAGTAAGCACTGCCTAGTTCCGAATTTGTGTAGTAGAACATCAATATTTCTTCGGCTGTTTTTCCTTCGGTGGCAAGTTGAAAAGCTCCCCATTGCGACATCCCAATCCCATGCCCGAGACCTGCACCACTGAATGCGAAAGTGGCTGGCGCTAAAGCTGCTGGCATTTCTGGTTGTGGAACTTCAGGCAGTTCTGAGGTTGCGTCTCGGTTATTCAAAAAACGAGCGACCACAGTCAAAGCCAGGTCGCTTACTTGGGCGCTTGGCGTGGCTACAAAGACTTTGGTGATATCCGAGCGATCTTCTAGCCAAGCTTTTTGAGCGGCATTCAACCCTGATTCAGATACCGCAAGCACCGGCAGTTTTGATGTCGCTGAAATCACTTCAAGTTGGGAGGTCGACAATCTCGAATTGGTTAGCAAAATACCTGCGTTTGGATTCGCCGAAGACTTTGCTAACGCCAAAGTTGTTGTCGCGATTGCTCCATTTATTCGACTAAATGTCTGGTATCCGGCGAGTGCGCTATCCGGAATGGCGCGCCGGTCACCTACTGCGGTAGTTGCGACGTCGGTGAGAGCGAAAGGTTTGAGAGTTGGGGTTGATTTTGCGTCATAGAGCAACAATCCATTTGTGGTTGCGTACGTCAAAGCTGGCAGCACATATTTATATGGTCCCGATAAGTTCACCAAGACAATCTCAGACTTCGAAGTAATCCATTCAGACTTGTAGAGATTTGCGGCCAATTCATTGGGAGTCTTACCAAATTTACGAAATGTTTGCTTAGCGATGGATCGTAACTTTGTTAACACGACGTCTGAGATTTCAGTCTTGTCACCAATTACAAATATTTTCTTTGGCTGTAATCGATTGATTTCTGTCCTAGCAGCACCGCTTAGTTTTTTTCCATCTGTGATTATTACTGGCGCATTTGCCTTGCTGCCGAACACAGTAGCGATTGAGGTTGTTGCGATTGAACTGCTTGAACTAACCAAAACCACTGAGTCAGCTTGCTCAAATAAATG
>JBEAZM010000027.1:0-3408 GCA_041170125.1 Actinomycetota bacterium | reverse complement strand
AATCTGAGCCGCAGTAGCAGCCGGGATTGCATCATAAAACTTGGTTTAGCCGCCGCAGAACTTTTCAAGATGGCACTCGCGGCAGCCGCGGCGCCATCGCCAAATCCCGCAGTAGCAATCTCGCAATTTGCTTGTACAGCTGCCAGGGTCGAAGCGCCGCCAGTCAAAATTTGGTTTAACAATGCCGCTAACTCTTCTGGTGCATCTGGCGAAGCACTCCAACCGGCCTTCAATTTTGCAATCGCGTTTGCCCGTGCTTGTTGGTCATCGGTCACATTAGGTGCAGCTACGTAGATTGCAGGAACATTCATCGCCACAAACTCATGTGCCGCGTTGTAACCAACTGAAGTGATAGCTAGGTCAACCGCTTTTAAGTATGGGTGCAGCGGAAAAATCCCGGTGAGTTGAATCACCCGGGATTCATCAAAACCCTTGGTGCGACCTAATTCATCTTTAGTGCTCAGGATTTGCCATTCAGGAAACCGTTGCAGGACGTCGGCTAGTGGTTGTAAATCGCCAATGGCGCTGGAACCTAAATTCAAAAGTAATGTCGGTTTATTAGGGTCAACTCCGAGTGCTGCTGCTGCAGCTTCGCGATTGTGTGCCGTCGCGAGATTTGCTTCGGTGATGACGCCTACTTTCAGGGCATCGTTGCGGTTCTTGGTCGGACCAATATCCAGAGCGTCGCCTAAATCACCAGGTTCAATAACAAGATCAAACCATTTCGTCTCGCGTAGCGGTTTTGGATTTGCATCGGCTCGCCACAGTCCACGCCGAACCCAAACTTTTCGGGCAGGTAGTTGTCGTAGTGCATCCAGTAAACCGAGATACGGGACCACGCCGTCGAAAACGATGTGTGTGGGGTTAACTTCAGAGGCCAGCGCCAGAATTCGATCTCGTAGATAACCGCCATGCCAATCCGCCCGCGTTATCCAAGGTTGGGAATAGCTAGGTGCGTACTCCAAGTTTTCAGTCGCTGCAATCGCGGCACCACCGGACAATGTGAGAATCGTGGTGCGGACTTCTGCCGGCAACGCGTTTGCGATTGCAAGTTGTCGGATGAGATGGCCAAGTCCCCAGCCGTTGCTAGTGATGAGAAGCACGCTAGTCATTTTGACTGCCTGAATGTTGGTTCGCGATTTTTGCGGCTGCATCAGTCCCGTTTCTGATGAACTCCGCAAAAACGGCAGCAGTTTTAATGGCTAATTCGGTGTGGTCCAATGCTTTGGACATTGATTCAGCGGCGACCTTTGCAGAGTCCAGCCAGTCGAGATTCTCCAGATACGACGGCAAGTCAGATTCATCTCGATAAATCTTGCCGGCGCCGTTTGCGAGTAGATGCACAGAGCCCGCTGAAGATCTTGCCAAAACTGGTTTCGCAAAAGTTAAAGCTAAAACCAATGCGCCACTGTTGAGGGATGCTTGATAAGGAATCACAACCGCATCTGCCAGTTGCATCAGACTTGAAACTTGTGAGTCAGCGACAAGCTCAGGAAAGACATGCAGGTTTGGGGAAAGTTCAGCTAAGCGCCACAGTTCGCTTTGTTGGAAGTCGGCGTCACTTTTACCTGCAATCAAAAAATGCAAGTTTGGATCTGCTGATTTCGCAAAAACTTCAGCGAATGCGCCGAGCCCTTTATAAGGCTTAATGCCGCCAAGGCTTACCAAAACTTTGGCTGAGCGAGGTATACCCCACATGGCTTTCAGGTCCGTACCGGTTGAAACCTCTGGATAGAAACCGTGATAGCCAGCGTGCTCAAGTTGGACCACTTTTGAAGTTGGAATATCGAAATATTTGGCGCACCGCTCAACCGTTTCAGGACTCATCACATGGATCATGTCAGCTGCTTCGACGATTAATTTTCGAATTCGAATTGACGGTTCAACTTGGTAACCCTCGTGCGGCAATACGTTGTGAACGGTCCAAACAATTTTTCCACCAACTGCTTTAACGGCTTTTAGTTGAGCTGCAAATTCGGCAATTCGCGTTTCAAATTCGGACTCCGCGCTATCCGCCAAAATCACGTTGAGCCAGTGCAGATGTAAAACCTTAGTTTTGGCTTTCGAGTTTGTGATGGCTTTTACAGCACCAGCGATTGATCTATGACCCCTTACAGATATTCCAGTTTCAGCAAATTTGGCATAAAGCAATTCCTGGTAGGGATTGCCATACATATGCGGAGCGAAATGCAGTTCGGCAATCTCTTGAGTTGGAACCTGATGCCGCTCAGGGATACGCACACTGCCGGGTTGCATGCCTAAAACTCGGGAAGTGATGATCATCGCTGCACCTCGATTACACCGACGTTTTCAAGCTCTAGAAATTTTGCCAATCGGCGTTTTTCGATTTCAGTTCGCGGTTGAATACTGACCGTGTTGACTGAGACTTTTAGTGGCTGGGGAAGAAGCGCCAAGGCGATTAAAACTAAATACACATCTTGTTCACTCGTAACTGCGAGCTCGATGTTGGCGGCTTTTTGGCCAAGCTGTTCGGAAACCACCACAAGTGCAGATTCGGTGTAGTGCGGTGTTCGGCTTAAGTTTTTTAATTCCTGCTCGAATCGGGTCCGATCTAGTGTGATTGCTTCGGCACCAGTTAGAACGGTGCGTGGCAACCCCCAACCTGGTTCACCAATCAAAAACTCTTGCCAGATGGCAGCCACGATTCCGTGGTTGCGCTGGTGCAGTCGGTCGTACTTCAAGGCAGCTGAAACCGCGATTGTGATTTCACCACTTCGCAGCGCGGATTTAATCAAACCTGGCAGAGCACCGGAAATCCAAGGGTTACGTAACACCAACTTTTGAAAAAGCGCTGTCGCTTGCTTTGGATTTAATTGCAGCATTACCCACGCAACCATTTGAATAGGCGAGGTTGCAACTGTCCAAGCCAGTCGCACCAAACGGACATGCGTGCGGCCTAACAGATACCTGGATTTGGCGATTACTTTTTTAGGTAGGCCACTTGAATCTCGGTACCAGCTTTTTAAAGCTCGAGTGGGAATGGCTGCCATGGGTGGATGGTATTCGCGGAATTACTTCCAGCGATAAACCACTGCTTCCCACGGACGTAATTCCATGCTCTCAGCAAAAGCTGCTGCATCTGCCAGATTTTGGGAAATCAGAGTTGGTTGTTTGGCAACGATTTCGTCGGGCACGCTCACGAAATGGCAATCATCCGAAAGATTGGCGAACATGATTAGACCCTCGCTCCCAAGCCGACGAACGATTGTGTAGATGTGGGGATCTTGTTTGTCCAGCATTTCAAATTCACCAAGTGCCACAACCGGATCGTTATGCCGCAGTTCAACTAAATGCTTGTAGTGAGCCCACACCGAGTTTGGATCTTTCACTTGGCTCGCAGCGTTGATTTCAAGATAGTTCGGATTTACTGCAATCCAAGGCTCGGCA